>CAMWSA010000285.1 GCA_947176785.1 uncultured Lachnospiraceae bacterium | reverse complement strand
AAATACCCTTGGGTGATCCGTAGGGTCCGCCGCTGGGCGTGGGTGAGGAGCGGGGCGGTTGCCTTTTAACATAGATCTCCTGAGTCCGACTCCCCACGCCCGGGGGGGAGATCCCGGGCGGGGGAGAGCGGAGGGCATCCCAGCCGAATCCCTGCGATCTGTCCGTCGCCGTCCCTGGCGATGCAATCCTGGAAATCCAGATCATCCGGGGCACAGCCAAATCTTACAAATGTATTTCTGCCCATCTGGTTCCATTCCTTCACGGAATATTGGAAAGTCACATTGATTACCTCCGCCGTATAGGAAAGCTCCTTGAAGCGGAAAGAAAAATCCCTGCGCCGGTATTTCTTATAGTAGATATCCTGCAATGCCGTCAGATCCAGGCTGTAGTCCAGGCTGTTTGTGAATTTCCTCAGATTGTATTGTCCGTCTTCACGCTTCAGGGTATATCCCTTCGCCGGTTCCTTTATGTAGTGTGACGACAGGTATATGTCCTTGGCGTCTATGGAGGGGATATACATTCCCCGGTTATTAAGGCTTTTCTGTTCCTGCATTTTGCCGTTCTCCTCACATGAATTGTGTTGTGGTTTCCGCATTGCTTTTGCACTGCCTGTCGAGATATTGCTTTCTGGTTTCAATATTTCTTCCGCATTGCCTGTCTAAATTCTGGTCGCTTATGATGCGCCGGGCTATGCGGGAGCCCTTGGCATACCCGTTTCCCTGACAGCTTGTGTTGAAGTCGGAAACAAGGAGGATGCCTCCGAAAGTTGTGTGGTCCGCAGGGAAAGCCCCAATGCGGCAGGATGTCTTGTTCATTGTAGTATGTTCTCCTTTCTGTTTGCATATTGCATAGGCGTTTGCGAAACGCTTTTTTCTGGAACAGGGAGTGGGCAATATATACAAAATAAGGGCGACTTGCCACTGCATCGGAGCCCGTTTTTGTATATATTGACCGTGTTAGGTCTTTTTCTAACACAAATCCCGTCACTTGCGGAAATAGTTTCGCAATCGTCTATGCATATTGCACAGGCAAATGTGAAATTGCTTTTCCCGAGACAGCAGCAGGGCAAGGTTATGCATCTATTGTCCGGCCATGTCACATTGCAGGAGCATTTTACAATTGACCTGTGGTGGTGGATGTGCCTCTATAATTTTCTTCTCCTTTTAAAAATAGATTTTTATAAAAATAGAACTAACGTTCGAAAACCCTATTGACAAAACAGAACATAAGTTCTATACTTAACAGTGTCAAATACTGACAGACAAAATGGAAGAGAACAGGGAGGCGGCATGGAAGAGATATTAAATACCTATTATAAGGATAATGCGCGGAGGCTCAGAGGGCTTGTGGACAGGATTCTGCTGAAATTCGGCGGGCTTTCGGACATGGATACAGATGACTTTTATTCTTTGGCAAATGAAGTATTTGCAGACGCCATAAGGCGATATGACGGCAGCGGGGACTTTGACGGGTTTCTGTATTCCTGCCTTCTGAACAGGGTCAAAACGGAGATCACACGGAGGAACAGGGAGAAACGCAGGGCGGAGAGAATGTCGGTTTCCATAGATACGCCTGTGGATGAGGATGAGAGCGAAACGCTGGGCGACGGGATTGCGGGCAGCTTTGATGTGGAGAGAGAAGTCCTGGGAAAAGAGGAGGGATATAGCACAAGAATGCTGCGATATCTGGAAAGGCTTTCCGGCTTGCAGAAGAAAGTACTGGAGATGAGCGCAGTGGGGTACTCCCCCTGCGAGATACGGACACAGCTGCATATTAATGAGAAACAGCTGGCGGAGTGCAATTCGGCGATACACTCCTACAGAAACGTATCTGTTCTATTATAAATGTAGTAAAGGACAGCAGAAATGGAAGATGAAGTCTTATATGAACCTGCGCATATGGTTTTGGCAAGGACGGAAAGTAGACGAGTTCAATGTTGTCCACCATAATTCAGAGATTGGAGGCATGTACAATGACTAAGAAACGGAGACAGACTTACACAATGGATATGTATTTGAACAAAGTGAGGGATCTGGATATACGCAATGACGCGGATGTGCAGAGACAGTTTGTGTGGAGCAATGAACAGGTGAATGAACTGATTGTCACGGTATTGACGGATGACTATATGCCTCCCATCATATTGGGAGAGGAGGACAGTTCTCAACTCTGGATCGTGGATGGCGGCCAGAGGACAGCGGCCCTGAAAAAGTACAGGCACGGCAATTACAAGATAACCTCCGCAGTTGAGAATTCCGTCATCCCGTACAGGGAAAAGGCAAGGGACGGGGAGGGGAAAGTCCTTGTTGATGCGGACGGGAATATCGTATGGGAGGATGCGGCATTTGACATCCTGAATATGCCCTATGACAGACTGCCTGACGAATTGAAAAAGAAGTTTAACGAGTATCAGATAGAGACTGTGATACATGAACACTGTGACAACCACAGAATTTCACAGCTGATCAAGAGATATAACAACCACACATCCATGAACACGAATCAGAAGGCATTTACCTACATAGACAATTTCGCCAGAGATATTCGAGAGATGCTGGATTACAGGTTCTTTCTGGAATGTAGCAGTTTTACGGAGACGGAAAAGGTAAAGGGTGTGGTGGAAAGGGTCATTGTGGAGACGGTCATGTGTACAGGCCACCTGGATCACTGGAAGAAGCAGACTAAGGCGATCTGTGCCTATCTGAATGAACATGCCGCTAAAGAGGAGTTTGAGAGGCTGGCGGGCAATTTGCGCAGATTGGAGAAAGTGGTCACAGGCGAAGCGCGGAATTTGTTTAACAGTAAGGATGCTTTTCTTTTCCTGACGCTTTTTGACAGATTCACTTCGCTTGGGATAGGCGATAGCAAATATGTGGAGTTTTTGGGTGAGTTTCAGAACCGCCTCCGGCACAGGGAGTCGGAAGGCCGCCTGTTCGACGGGCTTGACAGGGGCAAGGGGACAAAGGACAGGGCAGTGATCAGGGACAAGCTGGAGATGTTGGAAAACCTGATGGGGGAATTTCTGCACATAGAAGGAAAAGACGGAGTGTGTAACGGAGAAGAAAGCGTTTTTTCGGAGGAGGAGATTTTTATTGCCGAAAACGTGGGGATTGACCCAATGGACCTGCGGGAGGATATGGCATTATTCCGGGACACCCTGGAGGATCTGGAGGAGAGGACAATCCGGTACGGCTCGAGGCTGTTGGAGTATCAAAACAGGCTGTCCCTGCTTGCCATAGTAGCCTATTCGTACAGGCAGGATATTGATTTGGAGGGGTGGATGAAGCAGTATGCGGAGGAGAACAACACTTACTGTGCCGACCAGAAGAAAAATTATCGCCACATGCTTAAAGCGCTGCATGCTTTCTTGAAGTGCGGAGACAGGCCGGGAGGCGGCATGGCTTAAGCTTTTGGGATGCATAAATATTCCGCCATAAATATCCCGGGCAGATTTTTTGGAAAACAGTGGATATATTGGGAAAAGCCTAGTATAATGAGATTGGCTGCACCCTGAACGGGAATTGGATGAACTCCCTATAGGTCTGCCATGGAGAAGACAGGAGCGGATGATGGAAGAGCATAAGCGCAGAAAGCGGTATTCGGGCACTCACCCGAAAACCTTCGAGGAAAAATATAAGGAGCATAATCCTGAAAAATATGCCGGGACAGTGGCCAGAGTCATTGAGAAGGGCAGTACTCCGGCGGGAATGCACCTGCCCGTCATGGTGGAGGAAGTGCTGGGAGTACTTCGGATCCGGCCCGGGGAGACCGGACTGGACGCCACCTTGGGCTATGGAGGCCATGCCAGAAGGATGCTGGAATGCCTACAGGGCAGGGGGCATCTCTATGGGCTGGATGTGGACCCCATTGAGATTGTCAGGACGCGGGAGCGCTTGGGAAAGGCGGGATATGGTGAGGATATTTTTACGGCTGTCAGGGAAAATTTTGCCCATATAGACACGGTCGCCCGGAAATATGGCCCCTTTCAGTTTGTGATGGCGGATCTGGGGGTATCCTCCATGCAGATCGATAATCCGGAGAGGGGATTTTCCTATAAGCTGGACGGTGTGCTGGACCTGCGGCTGGACCCGGAGAACGGCATTCCGGCCTGGCAGCGGCTGGCACAGCTTGGCCGGGAGGAAATCCAGGGGATGCTGGTGGAAAACGCAGATGAGCCCTATGCCGGAGAGATTGCCGGATTCATTGTCAGGCAGCGGAAAAAGGGCAGAGTCATCCGCACTACCACGGATCTGCGCAGGACAGTTGAAGCGGCTCTGGATTTTTTACCGGAGGGCGGGGAGAAGAGGGAGCTTTTGAAAAAAACCTGCCAGAGAGTGTTTCAGGCGCTGCGGATAGACGTGAATAATGAGTTCGAGGTGCTGGAAGCATTTTTAAATATATTGCCCCAGGCCTTGGCGGCGGGGGGAAGGGTAGCCATCCTGACCTTTCACTCCGGGGAGGACAGGCTGGTTAAAAAGGCATTTCAAGAGTTTTACCGGCAGCATGTTTTCACAGAGATCTCCGGAGAGGTGGTACGCCCCACACCGGAGGAATGCAGAGCCAACGGCCGGGCACGCTCCACAAAGCTGCGCTGGGCCGTGAAGGGGTGAGGCTGGGGTAATCTCAGCAGCATGTTCCCGGAATGAACACTGCTCCATATAGGACGCCTTGAAGCGGCGTGATGTGGAGCAGCGGTATTGTGTGCTTGAAGAGAACATGCAGGACTCTAAATAGCCGGCACAGAGAAAGTTAAGGAAGAACATGCGGAACTCTAATATAGAAGGGATTAGTGGACGGAATTATGAGATATCAGATTAGGCATGCCCTGGTACAGTACGGGGCAGATACCATATTGGAGGATGTAAACTTTGACGTACACGACAAGGAGAAAATCGCCATCGTGGGCCGCAATGGCTGCGGTAAAACCACACTGCTGAAGCTCATCGTGGGGGATATCCAGATGAACAATCTGGACAGCGACGAGGAATGTGGTATCACTATGGCGGGAAAACAGGAGATCGGTTTCCTGCGCCAGGTGAACTTTGAGGACAAGGAGATTTCGGTGGAGGAGGAGATCAAGAAGGTATTTGCCCCGGTTTTTGCCTGCGAAAAGCAGATGAACGAACTGGAGGAGCAGATGAAGGAGTCAGATGACAAGCAGCTTCTTGGCAGATATGACAGCCTGCAGCGGAAGATGGAGGCGCTGCGGGGCTATTCCTGGCGGCAGGATATGGAGAGCATGTTTCAACGTTTTGGCTTTGTCCTGGAGGATCTGCGCCGCCCCATCGGCAG
>CAMWSA010000284.1 GCA_947176785.1 uncultured Lachnospiraceae bacterium | reverse complement strand
TCAGAGAAGGATTGTCAAGTGTGCTTGTAAACTTTTGGCAAAATCTTTTATGAAACACAAGATCTACCTCAATCTTCCACCTCTGGCAATCCAAAATAATATAGAAAAACATCTTCCAAACATGCATCAACCCTTTCAGCATTCTCTGCTGGTTTCTTTTACGCCAATAATCGAATACGCAGTTTATCACCGATTCTTTGTATATTACTGATTTGAAAGTAATCAAAATCGGTGAGTTTTTGCTCCGCAGACAATGTCAGCTCCCACACCTTTCCATATAAGTCTCTCGTTAGCCTTTCTGGCGTATTCTGTTTGATGAGCATTCCCTCTTTCAAAATTAACACTTCATTTGCAATAGCCTCCACATCAGGAACAATATGCGTAGCCAAAAGAACAATTCGGTTTTCAGCAAATTGGCTAATCAGATTCCGAAATCGGATTCTCTCCTGTGGGTCAAGGCCAGCAGTCGGTTCATCTAAAATCAACAATTGGGGTTCGCCCAACAAAGCCTGCACTATGCCAACCCGCTGCCTCATACCGCCTGACAATGCACCTATTTTTAATTCCTCAGCATCAGACAAATTAACCGCTTCCAAAAGCTTCTTCATACGCTTTCTTCCCTCTTTCACCGGAATATCTTTCAAAGCACACATATATGCCAAAAAGTCTTTGACAGAAAAGTCCGGATAAAACTGTGGATACTGAGGCAGATACCCAATTTCTTTTAAATAAGTTTTTCCAAGTTTTTGAATATTGACGCCATCAGCAAAAATTTCCCCCTGGGTGCTTTGCAGAATACCGACCATTATGTTAATAAGAGTTGTTTTTCCTGCTCCATTTGCACCCAGCAGACCATAAACACCCGGACGCAGTAATGCCGAAAAATTTTTTAATGCATTTTTTCTTTTATATTTTTTTGATATATTGCGTAATTCTATCTCCATGAAAACATTCTCCCTATAAACATTCACTTATTTATCATCTTCGGCCAGCTTCATTATATGGACACTGTCATCTCCAGAAACATAATACTGCAACACACCGCCTTCGATTTCAACTGACGTTATATTTTTCTCCACAATCATCTGCACTTCACTTCCATCCCTACGGTCAAAGTACATATGATTCTGATCGCGCAGATTGGAAAAATATATGCCATTCGGTGTCAAAACATAAACACCTGCCGCTATATTACCGACTTTATCTACTCTGCCTGTTTCCGTATCATATTCAGAAAGACGCATTTCATCATCAATATAATAAATTCTGCGCCCATCATATGAGATATTCCCATTTAACGGAATATCTAGGACTTCTTTTTTATGTGTGAACAAATCTATCTGCCACACAGCATCATCCGTTACAAACCAAATATTTTTTTTATTCATGAAAAAACCTGTTACAAAATTCAAAAAAGACCATTCCGAGTTCTTTTGATAAGAAACTTCAAACTTACAGAATTCTTCCATACTGTCAACAGAAATTCCCAAAACGCAGACCTTCATTTTCCCTTCACGACGGCTTAGCCGGACATTTGAATCATCCTCGGAATATGAAGATATATAATAAACAATCCCATCGCTTCCATATATACAATTTGCGCAAATCTGCTCTGATCGAAACGGAGACCGCACCATATTTATCATTTCTTCATTATTTTTCTGCATCCATATCCCCGCATTTTCTCCCTGATCCACTGCCTTCACAAAAAAATTATCATCTTGATAAAAATCCGAAGACGTGGAATTATATATAACCTGTATTTCTTTCGGAACACTTGTTTTCCCGCATCCGGATAAAAACAAGAAACAGGGAAACAAAAATACTGCCAGCCGGCTGCCTCTTTTTTGATACGTCTTATACAGAACAATTTTATTACGGTTCCTACGACAGACAAATAAGCTGCACCAAAAAATGATAATCAGGCTAACCACACATAAATAGAGAAATTGAACTGCCGAAACCTGTGAAAAAATAACGGTCTCTTCTCCAGTAACAGAATCTGCCATAACCTCATTTCCCAACAAATAGCCCACTGCCCGCAAAAAACCCAGCGGCATTGGCAAACGATACTGCAGGGAATCGCTGAATGAAATAAATGGTATACCAACCACACATAAAACCAATAAACAAGAAGCTGCATTCCGTCTCGTCAGGACAGCGGCAAAGCAAATCAAAGCTGCAAGGAAAGCAGCGCCAAACATACGCAAAAACGCTAAAATCCAAAATGTCTGCCCCAAACTTACGGGATAAGGGCAGCTGGAAAAATATACAAGGCTTTGCAGTGGGTATTCCGTATGCGGCAGTCCATATTTAATGATACAAAAAACGAGATGTCCGATGGTAAAAGCCAGACTAAGCAGCATAGCCAAAATAACGGAAACAGCACTCTTGTGCACCTCGAAGTTTCTGCTTCCATTCACTGTTGTAATGGCAAGACAATCCATCCTGCACAAATATTCGTTGCAAAACATAGGAATCAGCAAAACAAGCAATGTAAGAACAAAAAGCAAATCCAGCTCGTCATTTTGCAACAAAGCCGCCCATCCATTTGGATAAACTATATAACGGCATTCCGGCTGCTGGCGGGCATAAAGATATTGTTCATATAGCGCATTCATTCCCTTGTAACGCACAGCAAAATCCTGCTGCTTAAGAACCTGCCGGTCACACTCTCCTTCAGAAATGTTTCCAGCATAAAAATCTGAGTAACTCTGTGCAATCTCACTTTTGGCAGCTGCTGACCGTGAAGCAGTTTCCTCAATATAATTTATTTTTTCCCCAGTCAGTCTGCCTTCCACATTCTGCATATAATATATATAATCGTTGCGGTACAGCTCAATATTTGCAAATTCAGGCGAGTCCGCAATTAGCAGATATCCAAGTTTTATCACAAACACAGACAGAATTATCAACCATCCTCTGCGACAAATAAGCAGTTTTTTCCATTCAAACAGAAATGCCCGCATACTTACCTCCAATCCGCCAGCTTTTCATCAGTCCGATCCGGCAATAGACATGGCAAATGCTTATGGACAATATCACACATAGCAGCAGGCAACAGCAAAAAGCAGCCATCGGAACCGCCACAGGTTCCCCCAACGCGTTTACATATTCCGGTTCTCTATACAAAGCCTTACTGTATAGCCAAAATGCAGGATTGCACACTTTCCAATAGATGCAGCATGCATTCTGTGTCATGACTGCCAGCAGGCAGGCAGTACCACTTAAGACGCATCCCAGCAAAAAGGGCAGCAATGACGTTCTAAACATCAGTGACAGCAAAGTACACAGTAATGCAAAAAAGACCATTCCTAAAATTCTTCCTGCAGATGCCAGCAGGAAATATTGCATCAATGTAGTGTCCAAAATGGAATATTTAAAATCTGCCAAAGCATAAACCGGCAAACTGCCCGCTCCCTTAAAACCATAAACAGAAGCAAATCCACAATAATCCACGAAAGAAAACCATGTGGAAACGACTGCAGCGAAAAGCAGCGCAGCCACTATTTTGGCATATGCCGTTGCATAATATCCTTTTTGTGCACTTCTTAATAATTTATCCATCTGTATTTCCTTTTCTCCTGCAAAAATACCCGAAACTGCAAACAGGCATATCAACAGAACGAGCCATGATGAAAAAGTGTATTCCGTCATCCGCTTATAACCTTCCGTGTAAGCAAATGATGTTATCCGCCGGTCATGGAATAAATCATAGATTTTTACATTTACTCTTGCCTGATATGCATTCCCTAAGGCATGATACAACTCCGTATTTTCTTTTGCTTTCATGGCTATTTCTTCCGCATTTGCCGCATACCCACAAAACATTTGCATATCAGCAACGTAGTAACTATCCAGCATTAAATAATCACTGTAACCATTGATTCCGGTAATAGAATCCGAATCAATCGCCGTGTTAAACGTCATATGTGCCGCTTTCCGGGCCAGCGGCACATACAGTCCTTTCAGATCTGCGAGTTTTTCTGACGTTATAGTTCCTGAAAAACGGCCATATAATTCCCAATAAGCATTCTTCCATCCATTGTTATCTGCGAAATAAGAATTGCTGCTATATCCGTAATAAATATTGCCAAGATTTATCATGCTCAACAAGAAAACAGCACCCAGTATTGATACCCTTGCGAAATTCTTTTTCCATTCATATGCCAGAATACTCAAAAAATTTAACATATCCTTCATTCACCGCCTATTAAAAGAAAAAGGAAGATATATACGTCTGCTGCCCTCTCCCTGCCACAACAATGCACTCATTCCTTTCCTCTAATATATGTACTTTGCAAACAATTGAAGAATATCTTTCCTCGTCAATTTCTATCATTTGCTCATGTACGATATTTCCGTCAATCGCATCATAAATTCGTACCCGCCAGCAGCTTTGCCCGGATATCCATTGAATGGTAACAATATATTTACCATTATTGGAAGCAAAAACGCCGTCGGCACCTGTATCTTCACCTTCAAAATCTACAATCCGTATGGTCTTGCCATTTGTGTCTGTTATCAGCATTTTCCCTGCAGCCTTATCGAAAGCCTCTGGAAACCAAATCTCATTTTCAAACAGGATCATTTCGTCAGACAACTCATATTCTGATGATGTATGGCAGACCAGTCCATTTCCCTCTGTAGATACCATCCCATAAAGCGGAATATTCTCCGAACTATCCGCCATCAGCGCACTTCCTGTAAATACAATTTTTTCGCCATGCTCCGCAAAGCCTAATTCGTTGACCATTACGTCTTTGGCATATCCGGTTTCATCATAATGGAATAGGGGAGTTAAACGACTGGATGCCACATCGTATACGTACAACGCATCGTTCCCTGCAATGCCGATTTTCTTCCCATCCTCCGAAACCGCCGCCGCAAATGCGAAGTAGTCCCCTCCCTCAATAACAAGGCTGGACAAATCTATGGTCTGCCTGCACACAAAATCCTTATCAAAATACCAGCATTTTAAGGCTCTAACGTCAGAAGAAAGGGAACTGCCGGACTCAGCCCCATAGAGAGCCCCGACGAGGGCATAGCCGCCCGAAAGGCTGAAAAACGCACGTTCCTGGACACGTCCCTCCTTTACAGAAAACTCTCCTATCATGGTGTCTGCCGCAGTGTCATATAGTTGAAATTTATCCGCATAAACCAAAATGCGGCTGTCCTTAGCATAAAAAATATCCTCGATATCTCCACTAAATTTTGTACTGTCAAACGGTATAATGTTGTCGAAGTTCTGGCTTTTTTCCGTTTGCTCTTCAGATAATGTTTTTGCCAGATCAGATTCTGTGGCATATATCCCTTCCTTACTATCCTCGT
>CAMWSA010000283.1 GCA_947176785.1 uncultured Lachnospiraceae bacterium | reverse complement strand
CACCCATATGATATAGCCGAGGGAAACCACGGGCAGCAGGCTCATTCCCCAAAAAAAGCCGTAACTGACCGTGCCGCCAAAGCAGGTGATGGCGGCCAGGGACAACAGCCACAGGATAAAAAATGTCCATCTTCTTATTTTCATTTAAAATCCCACTCTTTCATATCATGCTGTCTCGAATACATACGGCTTACACTGGCAGGCCCCGGATCGCCGGCAACGGGGCAGGATCATAGCACCGGAATCTTCACCTTCAAAATCAGGCTCTTTAAAACCGCCGCCCCGTCCGCTTTCTGGATTCTCGCCTCGGCGGACAACGTCAGCCTGTGCAGCAACACCTGCATGGCTACCCCCTTCACATCATCCGGCTTCACATAGTCCCGCCCCAGCAGAAACGCTTTTGCCTGTGACGCCTGCAACAGCGCCAGCAACGCCCTGGGGCTGGCTCCCAGCACAAACCGGGGTTCTTCCCGGGTCAATGCGATCAGGTCCTCCATATATCCCAAAATCGAATCCCCCACCGCAACCCCGCGAACCTGCTCCTTCAGCCGCAGCACCTCCTCCGCGCCGCATACCGGCTCCACCCTGTCCGGGGTCTTCCCGGCCAGGAACTGCCCGGCCATCCGGAGTTCCTGCTCCCGCCCGGGATAACCTATGGTCAGCCGCATCATAAAACGGTCCATCTGAGCCTCCGGCAGGGGATATGTACCCAGAAACTCCACGGGATTCTGGGTGGCAATGACCATAAAGGGACAGGGCAGCCGATGAACCGTCCCATCCACTGTCACCTGTCCCTCCGCCATGGCTTCCAGCAGGCTGGCCTGGGTTTTGGGAGCCGTTCTGTTGATCTCGTCCGCCAGCAGAATCTGGCTCATCACCGCCCCGGGCCGGTACTCAAATTCGCAGGTCCTGCCGTTATAGACGGACACCCCCGACACGTCCCCGGGTAGCGTGTCCGGCGTAAACTGGATTCTGCCAAAGCTGCACTCCATGCTTCTGGCCAGGGTACCCGCCAAAGTCGTCTTTCCCACGCCGGGTACATCCTCCAGCAGCACATGCCCGCCCGCCAACAGACAGACCAGCAAATTCTCCACTACCTCCTCCTTGCCCACAAACACACGGTTGATATTCTCCTGTAGCTTCCGCAGCAAATCAAATCCATCCATCACTGTCCTCATCCTTCTTACCCTTCATCCCCAGGACTGCTCTTCCTGCTTTTGTGCCCATTCCGCCTGTATTCTTATTCATGGCTTCCTGTATTTTCATTGTAGCACATGTCCTCTTTGTTTGAAAGGCTCTTTTTTGTCGGCATATCATATAAGTGCCTGCAGGATCCGTAAAATAACTTGCTTTTGAGCGGTTTAGCTATAAAATTGTCCTGATTGGAGGTGAAGTAATATGGAGTTGTTTTCAAGGTACCCTGGCATCATGCCGTCATATACTGATCAGTCAAACAATATCTCCTCCACCGTCACAAAGGTATATCCTTCCGCAAGCAGTTCATCCACCGCCTTAAGCGCTGCCTCCACGGAAGTCTCATAGTAGTCGTGCATCAGGATAATATCATTCTCCTCCACTTTGCTCACAATCTTTTGCGTGATGCAGTCCGCATCCCGGGAACACCAGTCCAGGGGGTCTACGGTCCACAGCACCGGGAACATGTTCAGTTCCTGCTCAAAGCTCTTATCCCAGGAGCCGTAGGGCGGACGCACATAGACCACCTCCTGCCCGGTGATCTCCTCCAGGATCTCGTTGGTTTTTATCAATTCTTCCTTAAAAACCTCACGGTTGTTCTTCCGCAGCTGCATATGGCTGTAGGTGTGGTTGCCGATCAGGTGTCCCTCCTCCTGCATACGCTTTATGATATCGGGGTGGATTTCCGCATGTTCGCCCGTGACAAAAAAAGTGGCGCGGACTCCCCTCTCTTTTAATCCGTCCAGCAGTTCATCGGTATAGCAGGGATGGGGGCCGTCGTCAAAGGTAAGAGCAAGCCTGCGGATCTCCACTGCCTGCTCCTCCTCTTTTTCCTCCACCGCACTTACTGCTGCCGCCTGCTGCCATTTCAAGCTTCCGTCTTTCCCAAAACATATGCCATAAGCGCCCGCCAGCGCCAGGCAAAGAAGCAAATCTCCCATAGCCAGCGCTTTTCCGATCTTCCTCATATCAATTCCCACGCAGGGCACTGCCTGCCCTTATACTCTGTTTCCATAGAAATATATGTGTCAGGGCCTATCCATATGCAGACCCGGGAAACTGCCATTCACACTTACTCATCATCAGGAAACCTGCTGCCTGCCCTTTATACCGGTATCATCCTGATCGGCCTGCAATCCCCCATCTTTCAGCCAATTGTCATCCTGACGGCGGGCTAAAAAAAGGGAGGGCCGCCGCATTGGCACGACAGCCCCCTCCTTATTGTATTCATGTCTTAAACAAAGCAATCTCCGTCTTCAGTTCATTCATATTACCGCCCAAAGCCTCTGCCGTCCGGCTCAGGTTGTCCACATTCTCCATCAGCTTTTCCGAGGTCTGGTTGACTATCTCCGCATTTTCGGCAGTCTCCGCAATGATCTGGGAGATATTCTGCACCGCATCCAGGGTCTCCGCCCTCTCCTTGTCCGCCTGCTCCGTGCTGGCCACAATCTCCTGCAATCCGGTCACCAATTCCTGCATCCGGTTGCGCATGTCCGCAAATACCTGCACTACCTCCTGTACGGCGTCCCCCTGCAGCGCCACCATTTCCTCCGCCTGCTTGGCGCTCTGGATGCTGTCCATGGTGCGGGTATTGATATGCTGGACGTTGTGGCTGATCTCCCCTGCCGCCCTGGCGGAATCGTCCGCCAGCTTCCTGATCTCCTCCGCCACCACAGCGAAGCCTCTGCCGGCTTCCCCCGCCCTGGCCGCTTCTATGGAGGCATTGAGGGACAACAGGTTGGTCTGTTTGCTGATGCCGGCAATGGTCTCCGCAAACACACTGATATTCTCCGTCTCCTGGCTTAACTGCTCGATGCTGGCACCAACCTGGTTGGTGATATCCGTGGTCTCCTGTGCCCGCCGCCCCAGCAGTTCAATGATCCCCATTCCCTTGTGGATCATGTTGTCGGTCTCCTGGACCAGCATCTCCACCTTCTCCACCACCTGGCTGACCTCCTGCATGTCATCGGACAACAGCCCTGTCTTCTCCATACATTCCTGGGCATGGAGGGACTGACGGTTCATGCCCGCATTAATCTCCGTGATGGCCTGGGTGATATCCAGGGAATAGTCACTGATAATCTCCGAGGCACGTTTCACCTCGTCCGCGGACAGTTCCAGCTGATCGGTGGCACCATGCACCTTGTTCACAAGTTTTTTATTGTTCTGGATCATATGGTTGGCGGACTGCGCCAGATCCCCGAACTCGTCCCGCCCGGATACCTTCACGCTCCCGGTCAGGTCTCCCTCCGCCACCTGCTCCAGCCCTGTGGAAATCTTCTTCATATTGCTGCGGATGCTGATTGTGATCGTCACTCCTATAAAGCCTGCCACCAAAATAGCAACCACCACCATGGCAAAGGTGATCCACCTGATCTGGTCGGCCTGGCCGGTCACCATCTCACTGGGCACCAGCATACAGATAGCCGCGCCGCTGTCCTGGACAATCCCGTATACAAACAGATATTCCCTGCCCCGGAAATCCACTTCCATATGTCCGATGCTCTCGCCCGACTGCACGCACTCCTGGAAAAACGCCTCGTTGTAAAGCACGGTCTCATCTGCCGCAAAAGTGCTTTCTTCCCCCTCCTCCTGATACTGCGTCACAATCTCCCTTCCGTTAGGAGTCACAAATGCCGCAATGCTGCCCTCTCCCAGAATCAGATCCTGCAAAAGCCCCTTCACGGACTCCGGCTTAATGTCTATCACAATCATGGCGCTTTTGTTTTTGGACTGGATCTGGTAGGACATGATATACCGCATCTCCGACAATACCATCTTCTCATCCAGGACATGATGCCAATCCGTCCATCGGCTTCCCTTACCGCCGTCGCTTTGCTGTGTGATTTCCTCCTGATATTCCTCATAGAAGCCGTTTGACATAACGGAATCAAACGTGGAGATCAGCCGCAGATCCCTGGAGGGTATGATATGTACATTGCTGATAAATTCATTGCCAAACTGAGTAGACTGCACATTGGCCTTCTGATTGTCCAGCAGGTCCCTGCGCTCCACTGCGGAGCCGTCCCCCTCATAGGCTCCGCTGAAATAGCGGTTCAATTCCGAATCAAAAGCATATTTCAGCGCCTCGCCCGCCACAAAGGAATCAATTACATCCATGTAACTGACCGTCATTTTCATGGTCTGCTCCGTGGAGTCCAAAAATTGCCGGCTCATACCGGTGGAAGCCTTCCTGTAGGCAATGACACCCACCAGTATCATGAACACAATCGGAACGGTAAAACATACTACAATCTTATTCTGCAAGCTGCTGAGCCGCAGTTTCTTCGATTTTGGGGGCTTAGACTTACCGTTTTTCAAGGCGTTATCCTCCTGATCATTCGTCATGCATCTGCCTGTACACACCTGCGCCATGCACGTGCCTGGCCCGTGCACTGCACAAGTTCTCCTTACAGCCTATTCTACTCTATTTTTTTCCCGATGCCTAGTGAGAACATGCATTCTTTTTATACATTTTAATACTTATACATGTTCCTTACAGGACAGCGCACCGATGCCCGGCGCGGCCCGTCAGCCCCGCCGCAGATACATAGCCTCCACAAAATCCCTCCCAAAATCCTGCTGCCCGGCAAGATTCAGCACCTGCGTCCTTTGGCGCAGCCGCCGGATTCGCTCCTCCATATCCGCCCCGTTCCCATAGAGCCAGGCCCCGGCCAGGGCCGTATTGCCCACTGCCGTCACCCGCCCCTCCAGTCCCTGGGGCAGAAGCCCCAGGGAGACCGCCGCCTGCACATCCAGAAAGTACCCGAATCCCCCGGCCAGCCAGACCCGGCTGACCTGTTCCGGGCCTGAAAGCCCACAGGCCGACACCAATGTTCCGATTCCGGCGCAGATGGCCGCCTTGGCCGTCTGCAGCTGGCGGATGCGGTCCTGGGTAATACGCACATCTCCGATCGTGATACCCTGCTCAAAGCAGGGCTCCGCCAAAAGCCCTGTCTCATCCACCAGCCCCAATTCCAACAGCCGGGCCGTGAGAGCGATCATATCCGCCCCCCAGATGTCGCCCCCGCCCTCAAAGGCCGGGCCCGCAGCCGTACCACAGCAGATCAGCCTCTCCCTGTTGCCCAGGACCAGTTCCCCGTTGGTGCCCAGATCCACCAGCAGAGTGATCTCCTCCCTCCGGTCC
>CAMWSA010000282.1 GCA_947176785.1 uncultured Lachnospiraceae bacterium | reverse complement strand
AATTCCTGCACGCCCCCTACTGCATAATCGGGCAGCATGCGTCGTGCAGGAAGGAGATCTAACAGATCGTGAGTATAATTCTTGCCGGTTAACTTACACAGCCAGACATGCCGTTTATCCGGTTTGTGTGCAAGATTTAATCACTGGATATATAGATAATGAAAAGAACGGGTAACACAGGAGGCATATCGAAGGCACCTTTGATATGCCTCACGGATTCCCGGCAGGCCGGCTCTATGTCATATCTGTAGTTTCATGCAGGCTCCAAGTAGTCCCGCTCATAATTTTGATAGTTTCATCCTTTGCACGAATTGCTTTTTCTCCTGCATCATTGTATTCGCAAGCTGCGCTCATACTTCAGCGATTAACTCAACCTCGCATAGCACATTCTTAGGCAGGGTTCTCACGGCCACGCAGGAACGGGCGGGCCTGCCGGTGAAATACTGGCCGTATACCTCGTTAAATGCGGCAAAGTCATTCATGTCGGTCAGGAAGCAGGTGGTCTTCACGGTTTTTTCATAGGAAGAGCCTGCCGCTTCCAGCAGTGCGCCCAGGTTCTTCATGACCTGATGGGCCTGCCCGACGATGGTGGAACCCACTACCTCTCCGGTGACAGGGTCTAAAGCGATCTGCCCGGAGGTATAGAGCAGCCCGTTTACGACAAAGCCCTGGGAATAGGGGCCGATGGCTGCGGGGGCATTGGGGGTGGAAATCTGTTTCATAGGTAAATCCTCCTTCGTTTAGAGTAATGCATATTTCTTTTTCCAGTATATCACAGAGGGGCAAAAAAAGCCATCTTTACTACAATTTTGTACATTTACTCTGAAGTCTGCCGGGACTAGAATAGCTTTATTCAGTGCAGGATATGGCGGCGGTTTGCCCATAGAGCATGGCCTGCCAGGGAGGAGAAAATTGTGAAAAAGAAGCGAAATCCAAAGCTGATGTGGCTTTGGGAAAACATGAAGGGGTATCGGGCGCTGTATGTGGCCAGCCTGATCGGGACGGTGGTGTACAGCGTGATGCAGCTGGTGGTCCCCTATGTATCCCAGAGCATCATTGACCTGTTCCTGAGTGGGGAGCAGGCGGCGGAGAACCTCGCCACGAAAAGAGAACTGTTCTGGGAGCTGGTCATCGCCATGGTGGTGCTGACTTTTGTAAGGACAGCCATCGTCTATCTGTCCTGTATGGGCGGCGAGGACACGTCCCAGAAGGTGCTTTACAAGATCCGCATGTATCTGTTTGACAAGATCGAGCGGCAGGATATGCATTTTTATGCCACCTACCGCACCGGTGACCTGATGACCAGAATGACCGGCGATCTGGATGCGGTGCGGCATATGATTGCCTGGGTCATCCGTACCATTGTGGAGTCCCTGGCTTTGATGGGTGCCACGGCGGTGTATTTCTTCTATATGGACTGGCGGCTGGCATTGTGCATGTTTGCGATTGCCCCCTTTATTTTCCTGATCATTATTCTGTTTAAGAATAAAGTGGCGCCCAGGCACAAGGCACTGCGGGAAAAGCTTGCGGAGATGAATACCATCGCCCAGGAGAACATTTCCGGCAACCGGGTGGTCAAGGCATTTGCCCGGGAAAAATATGAGATAGAAAAGTTTGACGACTGTAACGTCTCCTATTCTCAGACCAACCAGAAGACAGCGCTGACCTGGCTGACCTATTATCCCTATGTGGAGTCGGCGGCAAACCTGATGCCGGTAGTGCTTTTGCTGGTGGGCGGTATCTTCCTGATCCGGGAACAGATCACCATGGGGGAGTATGTGGCATTTTCCGGCCTGATTTGGGCCATTGCCAACCCCATGCGGCAGCTGGGCAGTATTATGAATGAATTTCAGCGGTTTTCCGCTGCTTCCGACAAGGTCATGGAGATCTATTATTCCCAGCCGGAGATTGTGGATAAGCCGGGGGCCATTGACAGGCCGGAACGGTTTAAGGGGAGTATCGAATTTAAAAATGTGAGCTTCCGGTATGCGGACGGCAAGCTGCCCGTTCTGCACAATGTGAGTTTTACGGCCCGGCCGGGGGAGACCATCGCCATCATGGGGGAGACCGGCTGCGGCAAGACTTCGCTGATCCAGCTGATTCCCAGGTTCTATGAGCCCACGGAGGGGCAGGTGCTGGTGGACGGCATTCCGGTGCAGGATATGAAGCTGCACCAGCTGCGGGGCAATATCGGCCTGGCTACCCAGGACGTGCTGCTGTATTCGGATTCCATCGACGGCAACATTGCCTTCGGGGACAGCCATATCACCCCGGAGCAGGTGGTGAAATTTGCCCGGTATTCGGCGGCTTCCGACTTTATTGCCCGGATGCCCGAGGGATATGACACCATTGTGGGGGAGCGGGGAGTGGGCCTCTCCGGCGGACAGAAGCAGCGTATTTCCCTGGCCAGGGCTTTGGCGGTGCGCCCGGCGATTCTGATTCTGGACGACACCACCTCGGCGGTGGATATGGAGACGGAGAAACAGATCCAGCACAGCTTAAATGAATTGGATTTCCCCTGCACCAAGATCATTATTGCCCAAAGGATATCCACCACGAAATACGCGGATAAGATTCTGGTGCTTCAGGACGGGCGTATTACGGAAGCCGGCAGTCATGAGGAATTGATTGCGAGGAAGGGTTATTATTATCAGGTCGTGCAGCTGCAGACCGGGCAGTGCGCCGGTATGGGATCGGCGGAAAATAATACGGCCGGTTCCATACCGGCTCCCGGAAAAGTCTCCGGCTGCGATTTGGACGGAGCCTTTTCCGGAGGGGATCACACTGACGGGAAATATGCGAAGCTTAAGCAGGAGGTGTAGAGATGGCCAGAAGAAATACATACCGGGAAGACGAAGTGCTGGAAACCCCCTTTGATTTCCACCATCTGCTTCGGGCTTCCGTCTATATCAAAAAATATATGGGCAGGATGATCCTGGCGTTTGTACTCAGCGCCATCGGCGGTATCACGGCGCTGTTCGGGCCCATGCTGACGCAGAAGGCGCTGGATGAGGCCATTCCGGACAAAAACATGCGCATGCTGGTAATCTTAGTGCTGGTACTGGTGGGCACTTATGCAGTCAGCGTCATTTTTACTACCGTACGTTCCCGGATTATGGTAAAAGTGGGGCAGGGGATTATCTATGATATCCGAAAGGATCTGTTTGCCCACTTGCAGATGCTGCCTTTCCAGTACTATGACGACAGACCTCACGGCAAAATCCTGATCCGGGTGGTGAATTATGTAAATTCCGTGTCGGATATGCTCTCCAACGGGCTGATCAATGTGGTGCTGGAGATCCTGAACCTGATTTTTATTGTGATTTTTATGTTCCTGGTGGATGTGAAGCTGTCCCTGGTGGTTATGGCGGGCGTACCGGTCCTGGCGGCATTCATGCTGTATATGAAGAAGCGTCAGCGAAAAGCATGGCAGCAGGTGTCCAACAAGAACTCCAACCTGAATGCCTATCTGCAGGAAAATATCGTGGGGGCCAGAATCACACAGATCTTTGTCAGGGAAGACGAGAATGTGGAGACCTTCGGCATCCTGGCGGACCGCTGCAGGGGGGCCTGGATGCAGGCAGTAAAGTTCAGTAACCTGGTGTGGCCCGGTATTGACAATATCTCCGTGTGGGTCAGGGCGGCGGTGTTTATCGTGGGCCTGCTGGTCATGGGGCCGGAAAATGTGAAGCTGGGTGTGATCGTAGCGATTACCTCCTACGCCGCCAGGTTCTGGCAGCCCATCATGAACCTGGGCAATATATTTAACAATTTTATCAACAACATTGCGTATCTGGAGCGTATCTTTGAGACCATGGATGAGCCGGTGACGGTGGCGGATGCGGAGGACGCCGTGCAGATGCCGCCCATCAGGGGGAAGGTGACTTTTGAGCATGTGACTTTCGCTTACGAGGAGGGGAAGGATGTGCTGAAAGACTTGTCCTTTACGGTGGAGCCAGGCGAGAGCGTGGCGCTGGTAGGGCCCACAGGGGCGGGCAAAAGCACCATTGTGAACCTGGTTTCCAGGTTCTACAATGTGAACGGGGGCCGGGTGCTGATCGACGGGCAGGATATTTCCAAGGTGACGCTGGAATCCCTGCGCTCCCAGATGGGCATTATGCTGCAGGACAGCTTTATCTTTTCCGGCACCATTGAAGACAATATCCGCTACGGCAAGCTGGATGCCACCATGGAGGAGATCCGGCGGGCCAGTGAGACCGTGTGTGCCGACAGCTTTATCAGCGGCATGCAGGAGGGCTATCGGACGGAGGTGAAGGAGCGGGGCTCCCGGCTGTCCCAGGGACAGAAGCAATTGATTTCCTTTGCGAGGACGCTTTTGTCAGACCCCGCGATCCTGGTGCTGGATGAGGCGACCTCCAGCATCGACGTGCAGACCGAGCGGGCGCTGCAGCAGGGGCTTAATGCCATGCTCCAGGGCAGGACTTCCTTTATCATCGCCCACAGGCTGTCCACCATCAAGAACTGCGACAAGATCATGTACATTGACCAGGGCGGTATAATGGAGTGCGGCACCCATGAGGAGTTGATGGCGAAGAGGGGGTATTATTACAGGCTGTATACGGCGCAAATGGAGGATATTGCGTAGACGGAGACAGGCTGTGGACCTGTAGTGAATTTTCTGCCACCCTTCCTGCCGGAAGGGTGGTTTTGCTTCCTTTTTCGTACCCTCTTTACAGGCTGTACCTGTGGCAAATTAGTTCAATGTATCCGTTGAAAAGGTGAAGCGTCGTAAATGCATGCTGCGTAAATCATAGCCTGCCGCCTGCTTTTGGTGTGGATAAAACGGCGGAAGCTTATAAAGCGCAGGGGCAGCTTCCGGCCTTTCTGACATTTTCCGGTTGACAGATTGGATTTGGAATGGTATAGTCTTTTTATCAATAAGAAAAAGGCTTTGACGAGGAGTAGTAGGTGTCGGGGATTTTGCAGAGAGAAGATGGCTGGTGTGAATCTTCATTGATCCGGTGCGGAAGCAGCCTCTGAGCCGTGAACCGAAAGGATGGACAGGCGTGCCCGGTGCGGGACATGGAACGTCATATCTCAGTAGGCTTCAACGGAGTTCCCCCGTTATCGCAGGAAACAGTATCGGAGCAGTCCCGTACTGACAGAGTGCAGAGAAATCTGAATTTAGGTGGTAACACGGATGTAAAAGTTCGCCCTAAGCTGGTAGAAGTATATCAGCTTAGGGCTTTTTTGTGTCGGTAGGGAACTGCGGGATTTTTATACTGACAAGCGCTAAGATTTTCCAATTCCTGCCAGGCACATGCCGCATAATCAGGCGTCGTGCGCCTGGCAGGAAGGAAAATCTAACCGCTCGTGAGTATATTGGTAATTGCGAAACTCTTACCGCAAGTGACGGGATTTGTGTTAGAAAAACACCTAAC
>CAMWSA010000281.1 GCA_947176785.1 uncultured Lachnospiraceae bacterium | reverse complement strand
TGAACGCTATGGCCGGGAAGGCGGCCAGGAGCGGAGTGAACGCTATGGCCGGGAAGGCGGCCAGGAGCGGAGTGAACGCTATGGCCGGGAAAGCGGCCAGGAGCGGAGTGAGCGCTATGACCGGGAGCGTGGTCAGAACCGCCGCAGCAGGTATGAGCGCAATGATGGAAACTCCCGGCGTGAGCGGGGGACAGACCACCAGGAGGCCCAGGATAACAGAACCGAACGCCAGGGCAGGGGTGAGCGCCAGGAGCGTGACCGCGGCGAGAACCGACGCCGGAATGATTACCGCAACCGACGCCAGAATCAGGGCAGCCGCCAGCGCAGAGAGTACAATGATCAGGAGTGGGAATAGAGTAGAGGAATGCTTAACAAGGCAGATGGAAGTAAGTCTAAACTGAGCGGGGGAGCCGGGGATATGGCTGTTGTATTGAAGGACAGGGAGCGCATAGACGATCTGCAGCGGAATGGGTATCGGATTATCCAGCACCCGGAGAAATTCTGTTTTGGCATGGATGCGGTGCTGCTGTCGGGCTTTGCGACGGCCAGGCAGGGCGATCTGGTGTTGGATCTGTGTACCGGTACAGGTATTATTCCCATATTGATGGAGGCCAGGACAGAGGCGGCGCATCTGACCGGGCTGGAAATCCAGGAGGAAAGCGCGGATATGGCCAGGCGCAGTGTGCTGCTCAATGGCCTGGAAGAAAAAATAGATATTGTGACAGGGGATATCAGGGAAGCAGGCAGTTACTTTTCGTCTGCTTCCTTTGATGTGATTACCTGCAATCCCCCCTATATGATCGGGCAGCACGGGCTGCCTAATCCGGAGGCTCCCAAGGCCATTGCCCGGCATGAAATTCTCTGTACCCTGGAAGATGTGGTGAGTTGGACTGCCAGGCTGCTCAAGCCAGGCGGACATTTTTATCTGGTACACAGACCTTTCCGGCTGGCGGAGATTATCGCTGCACTGGTACAGCATAGGCTGGAGCCAAAGAGGATGCGGCTGGTATATCCCTATGTGGACAAGGAACCCAACATGGTGTTGATCGAGGCCGTGAGGGGTGGAAAATCTCGCATGACCGTGGAGAAGCCGCTGATCATTTTTAAGGAACAGGGTGTCTACACGGAGGAAATCTGTGAGAGATTTGGGTTCTAGAAAAATATATGGAATGGAAGGACTAAAGACTTTCGAAACAGCAGGCAGCCGGACAGCGCACAGATTGATCACGGGATGCTCCGGCGGTCAGAGATTGACAGGGGAAAATGTGTGCTGGCGGGAAGTATGCGGAACGGGAGAGCTTATGATCTCTATACAGGAGGGAACTATGGCCGGAACATTGTATCTGTGCGCTACCCCCATCGGGAATCTGGGGGATATGACACCGCGGGTGGTGGAAACCCTGAATATGGTGGATTTGATTGCAGCGGAGGATACCCGCAACAGTATTAAGTTGTTGAATCATTTTGACATACACACCCCCATGACCAGTTACCATGAGTACAATAAAGTCGAAAAAGCTCATCAGCTTGTGGGGCAGCTTATGGCGGGACGGAATATTGCTCTGGTCACGGATGCGGGTACTCCTGCCATTTCCGATCCGGGGGAGGTGCTGGTGCGCATGTGTTTGGAGCAGGGAATAGCGGTTACCAGCCTGCCCGGTCCCGCCGCCTG
Organism: uncultured Lachnospiraceae bacterium; assembly: GCA_947176785.1. Taxonomy (GTDB): domain Bacteria; phylum Bacillota; class Clostridia; order Lachnospirales; family Lachnospiraceae; genus Acetatifactor. The sequence goes on along the minus strand of CAMWSA010000281.1, from coordinate 3,769 downwards.
TATTACCGCTCTGACGCTTTCAGGGCTTTCCACCAGGCGTTTTTGCTTTGAGGGTTTTTTGCCGACAGAGAAAAGGGAAAAGGCGGCAGTGCTGCAGGAGTTGGTCCGGGAGAGCCGCACCATGATTTTCTACGAAGCGCCGCATCATCTGGTACGGACGCTGGAGGAACTGTATCAGACGCTGGGGCAGCGCCGGATTACTCTGTGCCGGGAACTGACCAAGAGATTTGAGACGGTGATGCCCACCACTTTGGAGGAGGCTTTGGCCTATTATCAGGAGCAGGACCCCAGGGGTGAGTATGTGCTGGTTATTGAGGGGAAGAGTCCGGAGCAGAAGCGCAGGGAGGATATTGCGGCCTGGGAGGACAAATCCATTGAGGAGCATATGGAGTATTACCGCTCCCGGGGGATGGAGGAAAAGGCAGCCATGAAGCAGGTGGCAAAGGACCGGGGCGTGAGCAGGAGGGATATTTACCGGTATCTGCATGTGGAGTGAATATCTTGTTGGCTGTATGTGGTAGTGTATATAGGATACGATTTACGGGAAAGCGGGGAAATTTATGGCATCGAACTGTGACAGCTGTGTCAATTATGTATATGATGACGATGACGAGTATTACTATTGCCTGGTAAATCTGGATGAGGATGAGATGTACCGCTTTTTGACAGACACACTGAAGTCCTGCCCTTATTATCAGCTGGATGATGAGTATGCGGTGGTGCGCCGTCAGATATAGCGTGCAGGCCCGGAATTCCGCATAAGCGCGCAGGCCCGGAATTCCGCATAAGCGCGCAGGCGGGAGAGATGTTTTTTCTTGCAGGGCATATCTTCATATGGTAAGATTTCCATAAGATTAGAAAAGAAGAGGATTTTCCGGAAAGAGGTGCATGTATGCCGAGGACAGTGAGCATTGGACGACAGGATTTTGAAAAGCTGCGGGAAAACCAAAATTTTTATGTGGATAAGTCCAAGTTTATCAAAGAGTGGTGGGAGGCGGATGACGAAGTGACGCTGATTACCCGTCCCCGGCGCTTTGGGAAGACGCTGACCATGAGTATGGTGGAAAAGTTCTTTTCTGTAGAGTATGCGGGCAGGAGCGATCTGTTTGAGGGCCTGAATATCTGGGCGGAGGAAAAGCTTTGCGGACTCCAGGGGACATATCCAGTGATATCTATTAGCTTTGCGGGCATCAAAGAGACGGATTATGCATTAGCCCGGAGAAAAATTTGCCAGATTATTGCCGAGGAATATGTCAAATATGATTTCCTGCTTAAGGGGGATTGCCTGGCTGAGTTGGAAAAGGCTTCTTTTGGCAGGAAAACGATTGATATGGATGACGTGGATGCAACGCTGGCTCTCAATCAGCTTTCCCTTTACCTGTCACGTTATTATGGAAAAAAGGTAATCATTCTTCTAGACGAATATGACACTCCCATGCAGGAGGCATATGTAAATGGATATTGGGGGGAATTGGCGGCTTTTACCAGGAGCCTGTTCAATGCTACCTTTAAGACGAACCGCTATCTGGAGCGGGCTATTATGACCGGCATTACCCGGGTAAGCAGGGAATCCATGTTCTCGGACTTACATAATTTGAAAGTGGTCACGACCACATCGGAAAGGTATTCAGACTGTTTTGGCTTTACAGAGGGAGAGGTTTTTGCGGCATTGGATGAATTTGGCCTGTCTGACCGAAAGGAAGAGGTAAAGCAATGGTATGACGGGTTTTCTTTTGGAAGCCGTACCGATATCTATAATCCCTGGTCCATTGTCAATTATCTGGATACGGGGGAAGTGGCGGCTTACTGGGCCAACACCAGCTCTAACAGCCTGGCGGAGAAGATGATCAGGGAGGGAAGCCCGGAGATCAAGATGACTATGGAAAATCTGCTGCAGGGCGAAGCTTTCCAGACTACGTTTGATGAACAGGTGGTGTTCAGTCAGCTGGGCCAGGGCGATGAAGTGGTGTGGAGTCTATTTCTGGCATGCGGTTATCTGAAAGTTGTCCGCTATGAGTTCAATAAGGTGCGTAGAAGGCCGGAATATGATTTGAAACTGACAAATATGGAAGTCCGGATGATGTTCGAGCAGATGGTTGAAAGCTGGTTTGGGGAATGCCGCAGAGTAAATAACGCATTTCTACAGGCATTATTAGCCGACGATCTGGAGACTATGAATGAATATATGAATGACATTTCAGCCACATTGTTCAGCAGTTTTGACACCGGGAAAAAACCGTCGGAAAAGGCACAGCCGGAGCGGTTTTATCACGGTTTTGTATTGGGACTGATGGTGGAACTGCGTGGAAGCTATATAATAACCTCCAACAAAGAGAGCGGATTAGGACGGTATGATATCATGCTGGAGCCGGCAAATGCAGATGGAGAAGCGTTTGTGATTGAGTTTAAGGTGGTACATGCAGGAAGAGGAGAGTCGCTGGAGAGCGCTGTAGAGACGGCGCTGGAGCAGATAGAAAAGAAGCAATATGAGACGGTACTGCGAAACAGAGGGATTCCGAAGGAGAAGATACGAAAGTATGGTTTTGCGTTCGAAGGCAGCAGAGTGCTGATTGGGAAGGGGAGGTAGCCCAGTCCCCACTCCCGTACCCGGGAGGACGGAACCCCCTGCAATCCGGGTATACGCCAGTTTGTGGAGCGGCAGTATACCAAGGTACTGAATCGAACAGGAGAAAAGGCGGGAGATGATAACAGACGAGATTATTTCTGGCAGACGAGCAGCTGCCGGAGCGTATACTGCTTCGCAATCAGTGGGATTCTCTTTCTGTCTTCGACGGGGAACAGGTGACCTGGGAGACAGTGAAAGAGTTGGAATAAAAAGAACGATTAACTGCGGCCTCCCGGACGATGCCTGTAGATGGCACCGCCCGAGAGGCCGTGCAACGCAAATGGGAGGTAATCTATTATGGGAGCATTTACAGATAAGCCGCAATCCGATATTCCGTTCAAGGAAATTTTTATGGGGCTGACACAGAAAGTGTCGGTGGATTTTTTTGAGGCCGTGCAATTTTTTGATGATGCCGAGGGGGAATTGAGACGCTATGATGTATATAAGATAACGGCGGATGGGCAGACATATGTCCTGAAGAAATCCGATGCCGCCGAGGTTGGCATATATCGGGATTTCCTGGAGGGCCATGGTTTTAAGGTTCCGGGGTATTTGGGCAGCGGGGAGTACGACAGAAAAACCTGGCTGTTGATGGAGTATATAGAGGGAAATGATCTGCGGGATTTCACGGAGGAGATGGCTTACGGCTGCGCAGACAGCATCACCGCCGTCATGAATGCCTACTGGCAGAGGGATGAGCAGGAGTTCGTGAACAGGAAGTTGGATCAGCGTTTTGAAAAATACTGGAAGCGCATCAACAAACGGGCACAATGCCTGGAGGAGGAGCCGCTGCTGCGGCAGGCGTATTCTGTTTTTTTACAGCGCCAGCTGACATGTCCGAGGACACTCTGCAACGGTGACTTTTTGCAGTATAATGCTATTTTGCGGGACGGGGATATCTATATCATTGACTGGGCCTTTGCCGGGATCATGCCCTATTCGCTGGATATTGCCCGGCTCATTGCCCACGGGACGGAGGACCGCAGGACATTTCCTTTCTATATGGCGGATGAATACCGGGCGATCTATGTGCGTCAGGTATATGAGAAATTGCTGGACAAGCCGGAGTGGGAACAATATAGCAGGGATATCAGGCTGTCCCTGCTGAATGAGTATATTGAATTTATCGAATGGGATTTGAAC
>CAMWSA010000280.1 GCA_947176785.1 uncultured Lachnospiraceae bacterium | reverse complement strand
CTTTTTCTAACACAAATTCCGTCACTTGCTTCAAAGAGTTTCGCAATTACCTATGTCAGGGTAAGATAGAAGGGAGTGTAAATTATTTATTATGGAGCAATATACAGTAACTGGAATGAGTTGTGCGGCATGTTCAGCACGGGTGGAGAAGGCGGTCTCCGGGGTGCAGGGCGTCACCTCCTGCTCTGTGAGTCTGCTGACCAACTCCATGGGTGTGGAGGGAACCGCCTCTGCTGAAGCCATCATAGAGGCGGTTAACAATGCCGGATATGGGGCAGCCAAAAAAGGCGAAAACAGGAGTCTGGATTCGGGGACTGATTCGGACGAGAATGTATTGCAGGACAGGGAAACGCCGGTGCTGAAAAAGAGACTGATCGCATCCCTTGGTTTTCTGATTGTCCTCATGTATTTTTCCATGGGGCATATGATGTGGGGCTGGCCGCTGCCGTCATTCTTTGCGGATAACCATGTGGCTGTGGGACTGGTGCAGCTGTTGCTCACGGTGATCGTCATGGTAATCAACCAGAAGTTTTTTGTCAGCGGCTTTAAGAGTCTGGTGCATCGGGCACCTAATATGGATGCCCTGGTGGCCCTGGGTGCCACGGCGGCATTCGGCTATAGCACATTTGCCCTGTTTGCCATGACCGGCGCACAGGCCGCGGGCGATATGGGGGCCGTCATGACCTATATGCATGAGTTTTACTTTGAGTCTGCCGCCATGATTCTGGCGTTGATCACGTTGGGAAAAATGTTGGAGGCCCGGTCAAAGGGTAAAACCACGGATGCGCTTAAAGGGCTGATGAAGCTGGCTCCGAAGACGGCCACGGTCCTGCGTGATGGCGCGGAGGTTACAGTACCCATCACACAAGTGGCAAAAGGGGATACCTTTGTGGTTCGCCCCGGAGAAAATATCCCGGTGGACGGCACAATCCTGGAGGGAAACAGCGCGGTGGATGAAGGGGCGCTGACGGGAGAGAGCATTCCCGTGGATAAAACGGCGGGAGACAGAATTTCCGCAGGTACGTTGAATCAGTCGGGATTTATACGCTGTGAGGCGGTGAGAGTCGGGGAGGATACCACACTCTCCCAGATCATACGGATGGTCAGCGACGCAGCGGCGACTAAGGCACCTATTGCCAAGGTTGCCGATAAGGTTTCGGGTATTTTTGTGCCCACAGTCATTGCCATTGCAGCAGTAACCGTGATTGCATGGCTTATTGCCGGGCAGACGGCAGGTTTTGCCCTGGCGAGAGGGATATCGGTATTGGTGATCAGTTGTCCCTGCGCGCTGGGGCTAGCCACGCCGGTTGCCATTATGGTGGGCAACGGAGTAGGGGCCAGGAACGGCATTTTATTCAAGACCGCCGTATCCCTTGAAGAGACAGGAAAAACCCGGATTGTGGCTCTGGATAAGACAGGAACCATCACCCAGGGAGAACCGGAGGTGACCGACATTGTACCATTTGAGGGATTTGACAGGGAAACACTATTGCAGCTGGCCTATTCACTGGAGAAAAAAAGTGAGCATCCCCTGGCGAGGGCCGTCTGTCAAAAGGCGGAGCAGGAGGGGATGACGGCGGAGGAGGTTGCGGATTTTAAAGCGCTGCCCGGAAACGGGTTGACGGCCTCTCTGCATGACGCTGTGTTGTATGGCGGCAGCTATAAATTCATCAGTGGGCAGGCCCCTGTTTCAGAGGAGATGAAAACCAGATCCGAGCAGCTTTCGGAGGAGGGTAAGACGCCGTTATTTTTTGCCCGCGGCGGAGCGCTTTGTGGTATTATCGCTGTGGCGGATGTGATCAAGGAGGACAGTCCCGCAGCCATCAGTGAAATGCGGGGCATGGGGATTCATGTGGTCATGCTGACCGGCGATAACGAGCGCACTGCCAGGGCAATCGGTGCCCAGGCCGGTGTGGATGAGGTAATTGCAGGGGTACTGCCCGACGGAAAGGAGAGTGTAATCCGCAGGCTGAAAGAAAAGGGAAAGGTTATCATGGTGGGGGACGGCATCAATGATGCGCCCGCGCTGACCAGCGCAGACATTGGCATTGCCATCGGGGCGGGGACGGATGTGGCTATTGACGCGGCGGACGTGGTGCTGATGAAGAGCAGGCTGTCGGATGTTCCGGCAGCGATCCGGTTAAGCCGTGCCGCTCTGCGCAATATTCATGAAAATCTTTTCTGGGCGTTTATTTATAATATTATCGGCATTCCTCTGGCAGCCGGGGTATTTATAAAGGCGTTTGACTGGCAGCTGAATCCCATGTTTGGCGCTGCGGCCATGAGCCTGTCCAGCTTCTGCGTGGTCACCAATGCACTGCGCCTGAACTTTTTCAAGATGCATGATTCGTCAAAGGAGCATGGGAGCAGGCATGACACGGTCAAGTGCGATTCGAGCAAAAGTGATTCGCTCAAAAACGAGCCGGCCAAGTGTGATTCGATCAAAAATGATCCGATCAAAGGCGATCCGATCAGGAGTGATCTGATCATAAATAATGACAATCAAAAAGAAAAGGAGACAAAAACAATGGAAAAAACTTTAAAGATCGAGGGTATGATGTGTGGGCACTGCGAGGCGCATGTGAAGAAAGCGCTGGAGGCGCTGGAGGGTGTGACCCAGGCCAATGTGAGCCATGAGACAGGTACGGCGGTGATTACGATGGCAACGGAGCTTTCCGAGGAAGTGCTTAAGCAAACGGTTGCAGACCAGGGATATAAGGTGACAGAAATCCGGTAAGCACGGAATTGGCTGCTCGGTTCAGAGGGAAAGAACGGTGCGTAAACAGTATCAGGCAATAAAATGCAAATCAAATGCAACAGGATAACCGGCTTATAGGGAACAAAAGGAGACGGGCGGAAAGCGATGCTTTTTGCCCGTCTTTCATTTTCTATTGCAATAGGTCATGGTTAAGCGTAAAATAGCAGATGTATATAGGAAATTGAAGAATTTGCGCATAGAACGTTCAAGCAGAGCATTATGGAGAGAAATCTAATGTGTCAAAAACACTGTTGCGGCTTGGCTTGTGATATGCGGGAAGAGGCGGGAATGAAAATATTTTTGGTGGAAGATAATGAAGCGATAATCATGGGGCTGCAATATCTGCTGGAGCAGGAGGGATATACCTGTCTGGTAGCCAGACGCAGGCGGGAGGCGGAGCGCATGGTGACAGGAGAACTGCCGGACTTGATGCTGCTGGATATCGGCCTGCCGGACGGGGACGGCTTTCAGCTGTGCCGGACGCTTCGGCAGCAATATACATTTCCCGTGATTTTCCTGACTGCCAGGGAAGAGGAGGAGGATGTGGTCAAAGCCTTTGATCTGGGGGCGGACGATTATATCATTAAGCCTTTCCGCAACAGGGAACTGATTTCCCGGATCAAAAATGTACTGCGCCGGGGCAGCAAAGAACGGGAAGTGCTACAGTGCGGCAATATCTCGCTGGATGTGGAGAGCGGCAAAGTCAGGGTGGCCGGGGAGGAGGTGGCATTGACCAGGCTGGAATACAGGATTCTCAGCAGTATGATGACCTATCCGGGCAAGCTTTTCACCAGGGATGAGATTCTGTCGGATATATGGGATATCTCCGGGAATTTTGTGAATGACAACACCCTGTCCGTCACCATCAAGAGGCTGCGGGAAAAGCTGGGGGATACGGAGGGCAGGGTTATCAGGACTGTCCGGGGCATGGGGTATCGAATAGAGTGCCAGTGAACGGACCGGTTTCCCTCTTGCCGATACGGGCTTCGGGAAGTGTCTGAGCAGAAAAGAGAGAACAATGAGACTGAAATGGAATGAGGAATTGAAAAAGCTGGTTTTGGGGCTGGGCCTGTTTCTGGCCGCAGGTGTTCTGCTGGCGAATCTGGGGCTGGGAATTTTCCGAAACCAGATGCGCCGGGAATACACGATATTGGCGGCGGGCATTTTGGAGAATGTGCGGCGGGCATATCCCCAGGTGTCTGAGGAGGAATTGCTCCGCTTGCTGGATGCGCCGGAATCCACAGGGGAGGGGCAGGCGCTTTTGGCAAGATATGGGTTTTTCAGAGAATACGGCAGCCGCACACTGGGAGGCCAGGAGGAGAGACTGCTGCGTTTTCAGGTGTGCATGAACGCGTTCTTGCTTTTGATTTTTTTTGCGGGAATTCTGTGGATCCTGGTCTATCTGCACAGGAGGCAGCGGCGAATTGAGGAATTGCAGCGCTATATGGAAAAATTGAGCTGGGGCGCTTACTGCCTTAAACTGGAAGAAAATGCCGATGACGAACTCAGCGGGCTGCGCAATGAGGTGTACCGGCTCACAGTGCAGCTGAAGGAATCCGCCGCCCTGGAGCAGGGGAGGCGGCAGGCGCTGGCGGACTCCGTGGCCAATATTTCCCATCAGCTGAAAACCCCTATGACCTCCATGACCATACTTCTGGATAATCTTGCAGAGAATGAAGAGATGGATCAGATTACCAGGCATCGTTTTCTGTCCGAGGCCAGCAGGCAGCTGGCAGGAATGTCCTGGCTGATTGCCACAATGCTGAAGATCTCAAGGCTGGAGGCCGGGGTAGTGGAGCTGCAGCGTGCGCCGGTGGAAGCGGCGCGGCTGGTGGAAAAGTGTACCGCCAGGCTACAGGCGGCGGCAGAGTGGAAGGAGGTCTGTATGGATGTGCGGCTACAGCCGGGCGTGTCCCTGTATGTAGATGAAAACTGGACGTCGGAGGCGCTCTGCAATATTATCAAAAATGCCATTGAGTATAGTCCGGCGGGCGGCAGTGTGTGGATCTCCGCCACGGAGAATGATATTTATGCCGAGCTTCGTGTGGCAGACAGCGGTATCGGGATATCCGGGGAAGAGCGGGAGAAGCTTTTCCGGAGGTTCTACCGGGGAAGCAATGCGGCAGAAGACAGCATAGGGATCGGCCTGGCGTTGGCTAAAGAGGTGGTAGAACAGCAGCGCGGGCACATCCAGGTGGAGTCCCGGGTGGGGGAGGGGACGGTGTTCTCCCTGAAATTTATGAAGTGAGAACTTATACGCACACACGATCAGATTTTCCGGAAAATCTTAGCCGTCGTTAGTATACATGCCGCCGGACATTGCTATTTTGCGGCAACGGTATCGCATGCCGGCCCGGTATATGCAGTAATAATAAAATATTGAAAATGTCACGGAAATGTCATTTCCATTTTTTATACTTGAGAAAACACGATAAACAGCAAAGGTATGGTGATGACATGGAAATCTTACGAACAGAACATCTGAGCAAAAGATACGGAAAGGGGAACAACGAGGTTCTTGCGGTGGATGATGTGTCTCTCTCTGTGGCAAAGGGGGAGTTTGTGGCGGTGGTGGGCAGTTCCGGCAGCGGAAAGTCCACATTAATGCATATGCTGGGCGGAGTGGACCGTCACACAGCCGGAAGGGTGCGGATAGAGGACAGGGACATCTACGGCATGGATGAT
>CAMWSA010000279.1 GCA_947176785.1 uncultured Lachnospiraceae bacterium | reverse complement strand
CTCTATAATTATGCAACATGCATATATTTCCGTATAATAGAATTTCCTTTTTGTAAGATTCACCAAACCTTTACACTGTATTCATATTTTGTTCATATTTAATCGGTATACTATTCTCAAGTCAGACGACTTACCAATACCGCATAATTGCTAATTTTTTCATAATAGCCCAGACATCGTAAGGTGTCTGGGCACTCCTCATTATACGGGTTTCCTGCATGCGCCAGGGCAGAAGCTATACCGCCGGGGAATTCTTTGCCTTACTTATAGCCAGGATCTCCTCATTCAAAGACAGCATCCGGATATCAAGATCCGACACCAGTTTGGCGCACTCCACCAGTTCGTTCTTAATATGTTCAGGAGCGTCTCCCTCAAATTTATAATGGATCTTATGCTCCAGGCTGGCCCAGAAATCCATGGCGACTGTCCGAATCTGGATCTCCACCTTGGTATCCACAATGCGGTCCGACAGATACACGGGCACGGTGACAATCATGTGGTAACTCTTATACCCGCTGGCCTTGGGGTATGTGATATAATCCTTTATCGCAACCACCTGGATGTCCTTCTGCTGCCTGAGCATCTCCGCAATCCGGTAAATGTCAGAGGTGAAGGAACAGATAATCCGGATCCCCGCAATGTCATTGATATGCCTTACCATATTATCAATAGTAGACTCATAGCCATGGCGCTTCAGCTTCTTGACAATGCTCTCCGGCGTCTTGATCCTTGCTTTAATGTGCTCAATTGGATTGTACCGATGCACATGCTGAAACTCGTCATTCAAAATCTCTATCTTGGTCTCCACCTGTTTCAGCGCCGCATTATATACCAGATTAACCTCCTTCCAACTGTCAATTCCGTCGTCATTATCCACTCGTAGTTCCATATGTACTCCTTCTAGCTCCACAAAGCTGTTCTTACTGAAATCAGTATAACACAAAGTATTCCAAAAATGTATGTTTTTCACAAAATATTAATCCTTTTTTAATAATTGTTGGTGGTTTTTACAAATTTTAGCCCACTATTTATGTTTATGCGGAAGCCTCTTTAGATATGCGCAGAGAATAAAAGATTTGTCTATTTGCCTTTCCTATGATACAATGGGCAGGAGTCTATCTGAATACACTATGCGCTGATGCGCATGGGGTAAAATATAATAAGCAGGTCTCTTTTCAATTTGAATTTGCGCCGATGCGCATGGAGGAAAAAACATGTTTCGACTATGGGCAAGAGAATTTAAAGATAACAGAATGCTTCGGGATACCGTAATCGCTGATGACAGCCAGGATACTCGCACCCACAAAATCTTCCGGGCGCTGGATCAGGTCTGCTACGAGTTTGACTTGGGCAAGCCTATCTGGCTGGATGCCACTGTGACGGAATTCAAGCGCCACAGTAAGGCCCGATTCCGTCAGGACAATTTTATAGAAGAAATTCCTTTTGATTATCTGGAAATCCAGGTGATTGAAGAGGACTGAATTGGGAGCTGCCACAAAGCATGATGGCAGTTTCTTTTTTGCAAAAAGGGGTTGACAATATCACCTGCAAGGTGTAGTATTCAACTATGTTGAATGTAGTTTCAAAAACTACATATAATAGATTCTAGTAATTAATTAATGGAAAACAGCTGTTTTTTACAGCGGGACTTTTAAGCGGAGGTGTTCTTATGCAGATTACAATCAGAGAACCGGGCAGCGCCCTGACCCATTTCATCGGCATGATGATGGCTGTGTTTGCCACCATGCCGCTGCTGGTAAAGGCAGCCGTATCCGGCGGTCATACCACCCTGACCGCCATGACTGTATTTATGGCCAGTATGATCTTGCTCTATGGTGCCAGCGCCACTTACCACAGTGTAAACCTGAGCGGCTCCAAGCTGAAGTTCTTCCGCAAGATTGACCATATGATGATTTTTGTATTGATCGCCGGTTCCTATACACCCGTGTGTCTGATCGTATTAGGCGGCACATTGGGCTATACCATGCTGGCCCTGGTATGGGGAATTGCTATTGTCGGCATGCTGATCAAAGCATTCTGGATCACCTGCCCCAAATGGTTTTCTTCATTAATCTATATCGCCATGGGCTGGGTGTGCGTCCTGGTATTCGGTCAGCTGTTGAACACTCTGCCCACCGCTGCCTTCCTCTGGCTCCTGGCAGGCGGCATTATCTATACCGCGGGCGGAGTGATCTATGCGTTGAAGCTCCCTGTCTTCAACGCCCATCACAGGTATTTCGGATCTCATGAAATCTTTCATCTGTTCGTCATGGGAGGCAGCATCTGCCACTTTATCTTTATGTATGCGTATGTGGCATGACAGCCTTTAAGCAAGCCCTTTTCCCAATCTCACCTGCTGCCGGGGCGGAGGTCCGCTTCCTATATTCTCACTCTCATTGCCCCGGTTTTGGCAGGCGGGCTGCCCTGTAACGCTCCAATTCTTTATATGAAAAGTTCGGAATATTGTCTTCCATCCCTTCCACAGCCAACACCCTGTCCTGAAGCTGCATACCCGCCGTCCGCCTGTCGATTCCCTCGTAATAGACAATCGGTAATATAGTATCCCTGAAGTCCTTTGGCAATGCATCGTTTCCCAGCCCAACTATGCCTGCCGCCGCTCTCTTTGTCCCATCCTCCGTTCCCTGTTTTGGGTCCATATGTACTTCCTCCTTGTCAAAATTGCAGGATAGAAGAGTCACCCTCATTAGTAAGCCGCCGCGCCCGACCGCCTGTACGCAAAAAATGCAGTCTTTTACTATAAATGGCATAGGGGATTTCCGCAAAAAGAAACCGCATCCCCCGATAAAACAGAAGATGCGGAACTATATAACAATTTATTGTGGGACAACTCCTTACTCCTCATATCCGTTGGGGTTCTGGCTCTGCCATCTCCAGGAATCGGCGCACATCTCCAGGATGCCGTACTGGGCCTCCCAGCCCAACTCCTCCCTGGCCCTGGCCGCGTCCGAATAGCAGGAAGCGATGTCCCCTGCCCGGCGTCCCTTGATCACATAGGGAATCTTGACACCGCTGGCTGCCTCAAAGTTCTTCACCACATCCAGCACACTATAGCCTGTGCCTGTTCCCAGATTGTAAATCTTCAGACCGGCCTTTTCTTCAATCTTCTTTAAGGCTTTCACATGGCCCAGAGCCAGATCCACCACATGGATGTAATCTCTCACACCGGTGCCGTCCGGCGTGTCGTAGTCATCGCCATAGACACTGAGCTGCGGCAGCTTGCCCACTGCCACCTGGGTGATGTAGGGCATCAGATTATTGGGAATGCCGTTGGGATTTTCTCCGATGGTACCGCTCCTGTGGGCACCGATGGGATTGAAGTACCGCAGCAGAATCACGTTCCACTCGGAGTCAGCCTTCTGTATATCCGTCAAAATCTGCTCCAGCATGGACTTGGTCCACCCATAGGGATTGGTACACTGCCCCTTGGGGCACTCCTCGGTGATGGGCACGAAGGCCGGATCTCCGTACACCGTGGCGCTGGAGGAAAAGATGATATTCTTGACGCCATGCTGCCGCATCACATCCACCAACGTGAGCGTGCCGGAGATGTTATTTTCATAGTACTCCCAGGGCTTTTGGACGGACTCGCCCACGGCCTTGAGCCCTGCAAAATGAATCACCGCATCCGGCTTTTCCTCATCAAATATTTTATCCAAAGCCACCCGGTCCAGAATATCCGCCTTATAAAAAGGCACTGCTTTTCCTGTGAGCTTCTCTACTCTCTCAAGGACCTTCTCGCTGGAATTGCTCAGATTATCCAGTACCACTGCCTCATAGCCTGCATTCTGCAGTTCCACCACCGTGTGGCTGCCGATATACCCTGCGCCGCCTGCCACCAATATTTTCATATTCTCCCCTTTCCCGCATATCGCAGGACGCCCTGCGATATTGCGCCAAACAGTACTTATACTAACGAACGCTATAGTAAATGTAATTGAAATATCTACCTTCAACTCTTGCGAAAACCATATGCGAAAATTTTCGCAAGGCTTCAAGTGAAATTTCTAAAGTCGTTGACTATCTAAAAGATTTTCCGAAAATGTATCCGCTCATGAGTATAACCAGTCTACAGTTCCACACCGTTCTCCCGAAGCAGCGCCCTGGCGCTCTCCACGGAGTCAATGCCGGTCTTGTTCTTGATGGGAGCAAATTCCCGGTTCCTCTCCACCTCATAGGGCAGGCAGCTGCCCATCTGATGAATCATATCCAACACCAGGCTCTCAAACTTGTAACCGTTGGGTTCCTGGGGCTTTATCAACTCTCCAGCCTCATCCAGGCAGGGAATCTTCTTCTCCACAATATGCAGCGGCAGATTGCCGTCCAGCAGCTGCTCCAGGGCGGATACGCGGAACAGGTAGTTCAGTATCACACCGAAATTATACGCCGGATTGCCTTTTTCATCCCGGGCATCCATTAACTCCTGGGTCAGATCATAGTACTCCACGATGGAGGGTCTGCCATCCTCCAGACACATCACGCCCACTTTTTCGTCCGGGGCATTCTTGCGCACCACCTTGGCTCCCACATCACAATTCCTCTGGATGGTAGCCCCCACGAAGCAGGGATCCGCAATCCGCTGCAGCACATTGTCCACTGCAAATACGTTGATCCACTCAATGCCTTCCTTTTTCACCAGATCCAGCAGCCCCGCATTCTTCATGGAGATAAACCAGCCGCCGTTGCCGTTGGGGGATGTGGCCAGCCTGCCCTTTTCCTCCAGATAGATCCTGCCCTCGTAATCCGTTGCCGCTGCCATCTCCTGTTTAAAGAAATGCACAAATTCCGGATTATACCCGAAGAATTTTTTCTCCTGCATGAACTGTATCGTAGTGTCGTTGTTTTTCTCGCTGGTCATGACAAAAAGATGGAACCAGCTGCCGCTCTGCCTCACCACGTCCATCATGTTATTTACCAGGCACTCAAAGATGTACAGTTCCCTGCTGATGCCCACATTGTACATACACTTTGGATTGTCGGAGCCCAACCGGGTGCCCATACCGCCTGCCAGCAGCACTGCGCCCACTTTGCCGTCATGGATAGCTTTGATACCCGTGGATGTAAAACTCTTCCGGTTGGCGTTGATCTCATCCAGTTCCATAGCCGCCAATGGGGTAATCTCCCCCTTCTTAACAAGCTCCTCCCTGTGCTTGCAGGATGCCAGGACGCTCATATCCGTCTCCCCAATCTGCGTAAGCAGCGCCTCCTGGCCTGCCGCATCCAATTCCTCGTAATACTTCAGCACATGCTCCTGACCATACTGGGCCAGCTTCTGTTTTGCCTCTGCCAATGTCATACTCTTCTCCTTCTTTCTATATATTTTTATTTAGGCGATGGCGAAACTCCCTTTCCGAAAACAGCGGAGGGGCACTATATACAAAACAAGGGCGACTTGCCACCTGTCTCTTATACACAGATCCGAGCCCACGAGACATCTCAG
>CAMWSA010000278.1 GCA_947176785.1 uncultured Lachnospiraceae bacterium | reverse complement strand
CTCGTGGGATCGCAGATGGGTATAAGAGCAAGGTGGATTTCCCCGTGCGTACAGGCCCCCGCACACCGATGTAGATCTCCCCGCCGGTCCGCTGCTGTATATCATGATAGAGGTCATAAGTATTCATTGTATGATTTTCCATATAAAGAACCTCCCGCCTATACTGGTATATGTATATGCGGGAGCTTCCCCATCCATGAGTATTTATCTTTTTTTGCCCGGCAGTTCACTTATCCGCACCTTGAAAAATCTGCCCTTTCCGACTTTTATAATACTTTCATCGGTTATTTTTGTGATTTCCTCGACTTTTGTAACCTTTTCCCCATTAATTGATATAGCATTGCCGGCAAAAAGTCTTCTGATATCGCTTTTTGACTTATAGATCCCGGTGTTCATCATCGCCTCCAGCAAAGCGTTGC
This sequence comes from uncultured Lachnospiraceae bacterium, assembly GCA_947176785.1. Taxonomy (GTDB): domain Bacteria; phylum Bacillota; class Clostridia; order Lachnospirales; family Lachnospiraceae; genus Acetatifactor. The sequence goes on along the minus strand of CAMWSA010000278.1, from coordinate 5,046 downwards.
CGCCTGCGTTGTCCTTTTCAAGCCAAAGGACTTCCGTATCGTCGGTGGCAACCCCCCTCTGATAGATGCTGATAAACTTTTCCTGCGCCTTTTCCGCACTGTCCTGCCCGTGATATAAGCGGACTATTTCTTTTGCCAGCTCCATCTTTATATCCCGCGGATTCTCACCGTTTTTTAACCGCAGCCCCACTTTATTGACAGCATCCGGATGTATGTCTGTACATAAATTGTAGTAATCCATTATCAGTTCGTCCGGAAGTTTCAAAACCTTCTCGTACATTACATCGGGAGCTTCGTCTATACAGATGTAATTTCCGAGGCTTTTGCTCATTTTTTCTTTTCCGTCCGTCCCCACCAGCAAAGGCATCATAAGAACCGTCTGCTGGGCCTGCCCGCACATTTTCTGCAAAGTTCTTCCCAGCATCACATTGAATGTCTGGTCCATCCCGCCCAATTCCATGTCCGCTTCTATCTCCACGGAATCATATGCCTGCATTAAAGGATAGAAGAATTCATGTAAACCAATGGGAGTCTGATTGGTATATCTGTTCTTAAAGTCATCCCTTTCCAGAATCCGCGCGACCGTAAACTTGCCTGCCAGATTAAGTACCTGGTCAAATGTCATTTTTCCTAGCCATTCGCTGTTATATCTCAGAACAGTCCGGGACCTGTCTATCACCTTAAATACCTGCTCCGCATATGTCTGCGCATTCTCTTTCACCTTTTCTTCCGACAATTCGTTTCTTGTCCGGGACTTTCCCGTTGGATCGCCGATCCTGCCCGTAAAATCACCAATTATGATCACAGCTTCAAAGCCCAGCTTCTGCAGTTGGCTAATTTTTCTCAAAGCAACTGCATGTCCCAGATGAATATCCGGCGCCGAGGGGTCCATGCCAAACTTGACCCTTAATTTTCTTCCGTCTCTTCCGGCCTGAATCATTTTATTGCGCAGCTCAGCGATTTCCGTATGCTGCTGAACGCCTTTTAATATAATTTTCAACGCATTCTCAATTTCCTGTTCTTCCTCTGTCAAATCGGAAACCTTCATTGATGGCACATCTTTGCTGATACTTCCGATGATTGTATGTATACGGCAGCTTTCTTCGATGTACAGTTGTATTTCCAATAATGCCCCGTCTGTCTTATCCCTGTTTTCTGCAAAGCCGTCAACCACAATAACAATGTTTTCAGAACCGTTATCCACTCTGCACTCTTCGCTTTGCCTCCAGTTCCAGTTGACTGTACATTTGCTCCTGTCGTCAACATATGCCATTTCCCTGTGATCAGGCGTATCAATATACTCCAGCCTCAGGTCTCCGCTGAGTTTATCAGAATCATAGGCACCTACAGGGATGTGATATTTTAACGAAATATAATTGCACAGATCCACAACAGGATTGATAAACGGTAAGTCTTTTCCTGCTTTTACCCGCATATAAAGCGCTTCCGCCGATGACATATATTTTTTCGGGTTCAACCCCAATTGCTTATAGACGGAATGGTAAAGGCCAAACTCCGCATCCTTATCTTCACTTTTGATCTTTTCCATTTCAGAGGCCAACAATTTTTCAATCCGGCCTGAACACATGCTGCTATCCATTTTTTCAACGGAGATAATGCCGATATTGATATTCGCGAATGCACCGACGACACGATTGCTTAATGATACTCTCATTCTTATTCCCTTTCCTGCCTGTTCCGCATTATGGACAATTTCCTCTTTATTACAACGGCTTTTTGCGCTTCATCCCTGCCAGGCATACCAACAGGGCAATCGGGAAGATCATCCCCGCCAGTATTCCCCTGTGTAAGTCGTCGCCAAAGGCTCCCGACACAAATCCCACCAGCGTAGGTCCGCCGGAACAGCCAATATCCCCGCCCAGGGCCAGCAGCGCAAACATGGCCGGACCCCCTCTTTTGATGGAGGCAGGGGCCTTGCTGAAGGTTCCAGGCCACATGATACCCACGGAAAGGCCACAGAGTCCACAGCCCAGCAGACCGATCCAGGGCACGGGTACCAGGGAGATGCACAAATAGGAGGCTATGCAGAGCAGGGCGCTCCCCGTCATAAAACGGTCCAATTCTACTTTTTCCCCGTATTTGCCGTAAAAAGCCCTGGCACATCCCATCAGCAGGGCAAAAAACATGGGTCCCATCAGATCCCCCAGCGTCTTGCCGACGCCCAGCCCCTTCTCCGCAAAGGTGGAGGCCCATTGGCTGACAGCCTGTTCGCTGGCCCCTGCGCAGATCATCATTAAAAGCAGCAGCCAGAACTGCCGCATCCCGAAGAGTTCCCTGGCCGTCATGCCCTTTTCCCCCTCCCGGATCAGGGGCGCAATGGGAACCCTGGCAAACAGAATGCCGTTGGCAACGGGAACCGCTGTCCACAGCAAAGCCAGGATCCACCAGTTCCCTATGCCGAAAATCCGAAAAAACAAAGTAGATGCCAGCACAACGCCCACATGGCCCCAGCAGTAAAAGGAATGAAGCATGCTCATGGCCTTTTCCTTGTTTTCCGTGGGACAGGATTCCATCACCGGGCTTACCAGTACCTCCAGCAGGCCGCCCCCGATGGCATAACATACCACGGCTACAAACAGCCCTGCATAAGCATCTGGCAATACCCTGGGAAGAATAACCAGCCCCACCAGCCCCAGCGCCGACATTCCGTGGGCAAGCAGCAGGGACACCCGGTAGCCAATCCTGTCCACGAAGGAGACTGACGCAAGATCCACGATAAGCTGCACGGCAAAATTCACCGTGATCAGCAGTGTAATCCGGGACAGGGGGATGCCATAGCTGCTCTGGAAAGTCAGAAACAGCAGAGGTACAAAATTATTCACGATGGCCTGGATGATATAGCCGATAAAGCAGGCGCTGATCGTCCGTCTATATCCCTTATTCATCTGTTTTCCCCCTGTAAAATTTATTTTCTCCATTCATCCCCATCCGTTCTTTCCCACTGCCGAAGCGGGCATTCCCTGCCTTTACTCACCGGCAACTACCCTTTTGAAGCTCTTCTTGCCTCTCTTCACTACCTTACCTTCCCCGGCAAAATCTGCTTTCGTGTATGCCGTTTTGATATCCGTCACTTTCTCTCCGTCCACAGTGACGCCGCCCTGCTCCACCGCACGTCTCGCCTCCGAGCGGGATGCGGTGAGCCCTGCCGCCGCCACCACGCCGATAATATCAATGGAGCCGTCCTTGAAGTCGCTCTCCTGTAGTTCATAAGTGGGCATATTTTCCGCATTGCCGGCGCTGAACAGCGCCCTGGCGCTTTCCTGGGCCTTCCGGGCCTCCTCCTGACCGTGTACCATACTTGTCAACTCATAGGCCAGGATCTCCTTGGCCTCGTTGAGCCTGCTGCCCTCCCAGCCGGCCATGGCCTCGATCTCCTCCAGAGGCAGGAATGTCAGCATCCGCAGGCACTTCATCACATCCGCGTCCCCCACGTTTCTCCAGTACTGGTAGAACTCGAAGGGCGAGGTCTTCCCGGCGTCCAGCCATACGGCCCCCTTCTGGGACTTGCCCATCTTCTTGCCCTCGGAGTTCAGCAGCAGAGTGATGGTCATGGCGTAGGCGTCCTTGCCCAGCTTGCGGCGGATCAGTTCCGTGCCGCCCAGCATATTGCTCCACTGGTCATCGCCGCCAAACTGCATATTGCAGCCGTATTTCTCGTACAGGCACAGGAAATCGTAGCTTTGCATGATCATGTAGTTGAACTCCAAAAAGCTCAGTCCCTTCTCCATGCGCTGCCTGTAACACTCTGCGGTGAGCATGCGGTTTACGGAGAAATGCACGCCGATATCCCTGATAAACTCAATGTAGTTTAAGTCCCTGAGCCAGTCCGCGTTGTTCACCATCATGGCTTTGCCCTCCCCGAACTCGATGAAGCGGCTCATCTGCTTTCTAAAACACTCGCAGTTGTGGTCGATCTGCTCCGTGGTCATCATGGTGCGCAGGTCACTCCTGCCGGAAGGGTCTCCGATCATGCCCGTGCCGCCGCCCACCAGGGCGATGGGGCGGTTCCCCGCCATCTGCAGACGCTTCATCAGACACAGCGCCATGAAATGCCCCACATGGAGGCTGTCTGCGGTGGGATCAAAGCCGATATAGAAGGTCGCCTTCCCGTTGTTGATCAGTTCCTTGATCTCCTCCTCGTCGGTCAGCTGGGCCAGCAAGCCCCTGGCTTTCAATTCGTCAAATACTGTCATTTTCTTCTCCTCCTATTAAGAGTTCCGCATTCCCCACAGCACTCAGGCCGCATGTTGGATATCTGTCCGCTTCAGGCGTCCAGTTATCCAACAGTGTGCTGTGGGGGCATGCTGTTAAGAGTTCCGCATCTCCCACAGCACTCAGGCCGCATGTTGGATATCTGTCCGCTTCAGGCGTCCGGTTATCCAACAGTGAACTGTGTGTGGGCATGCTGTTTAAAAGGTCTTTGAACCTTCGGTTCCGCTGGCATCGCCGGGGCGGCCCGCTGTATGCGCACAAAAAAGCCCCGCCCTGCAAAAGGACGAGGCCAACACCCGTGTTACCACCTTTTTTCCCATAAAACTCACGCCTTATGGCTCAGAGAGTATCCATCAATACCCAGGGCCGATATCGGGGCCTGCCGTCAAAGCCTACTCTGTGGAAGGGTAAACACCACATTTGGGTTTGCTGCTCCGAGATGTATTCCTGTCAGGCTCTGTGCGCCTCTCACCGGCCGGCCGCTCTCTGTACAAAGTGGATATGACAGTACTCTTTCTCTTCATCGCATTACATATTATTCAAAACTTAGAACATTGTACTCGATAAAAGCAGATATGTCAACCCTTTTTTCACCGCATATCATTTTCTGCATATAATTTTCAACGCCTAACCCCGGACTCCGGGACTGCTTCTTTTATCTGGATTCGTCCAGATACAGCTGTATCCGGCTCTGGATAATTCCCGCCGTCTCCTCCGGGCCCCGGTCTCCTGAAAAGTAGGCGTCTGCCTCCTCCTGTATTTGCTCATGTGAGATAAAGAAGTAAAAGAAGTGTAAAAAATTTTGCCGTTCCC
>CAMWSA010000277.1 GCA_947176785.1 uncultured Lachnospiraceae bacterium | reverse complement strand
GCACATGCCGCATAATCGGGCGTCATGCGCCGGGCAGGAAGGAAAATCTAACCGCTCGTGAGTATAATTTATCGTCGGAAAGTACTGTAAGATCTGCTCCGTCATAAAACACTTTGCCGCTGTCAGGGCGTTCAAGCCCCGAAATCACATTCAAAAGAGTAGACTTCCCCGAACCTGACGCACTGAGAATAACCACAAAATCCCCATCCATAATTTCAAGATTGATACCTTGCAAGTAGTAAATAATCCGTTTATAGAAGATTGTATCATGCCCGGAAATGTGTTAAAGTGTAAGAGGGTTTGGCATCTAACAGGCTTCGGCGTAAAGAGGGGGCGGGAATGAGACGGGAAGCCCCGGAGAGGTAAGCATGAAAATCAAAGTAAAAGAGATGAACTACAATCAGGTACTGGCATTGCCGGTGGAGAAGCATATCAGGCCCAGGCGGCCCGGCATACTGTCCCGGACTTTGTTAAAACTCCTGTCCCTGCCTGAATTGTGGGCCACTCATTTTACTTGGGAAAAAGCGGGTATGGAACGCCTGGACAGGGGACAGCCATGCCTGGTTCTGATGAATCATTCCAGCTTTATTGACTTAAAGATCGCGGCATCTATATTGTATCCCAGGCCCTTTAATATTGTGTGTACATCGGACGGCTTCGTGGGAAAGAGACGGCTTATGCGCTGGCTGGGCTGCATTCCCACCAGGAAATTTATCACCGACCTGACTTTGGTGAAAGATATGCATTATGCGTTGACGGAACTGCACAGCTGTGTGCTGCTGTTTCCGGAGGCCAGCTATTCCTTTGACGGCACGGCCACGCCCCTGCCGGACAGTATGGGCAAGTGCATAAAGGCCCTGGGGGTGCCGGTGGTCATGCTCCGCACCTACGGGGCCTTTGCCCGGGACCCGCTGTACAATAGTCTGCAGCGGCGCAGGGTAAAGGTATCTGCAAGGATGGAATACCTGCTGTCCCCGGAGGATATTGCGCGCAGGACACCGGAGGAGATAAACGGGCTGCTGGCGGGGCAGTTTGGCTTTGACAATTTTCGCTGGCAGCAACAGAACCTGGTACGGGTCAGCGAGCCTTTCCGGGCCGACTATCTGAACAGGGTACTCTACAAATGTCCCCACTGCCTGGCGGAGAGCGGGATGTGTGGCAGGGGCAGCAGACTGTCCTGTGAGAACTGCGGCAAGACCTATGAACTGACGGAATATGGCTATCTCAGGGGAGTGGATATGGCGTCGGAAGAAGAGCGTTTTACGCATGTGCCGGACTGGTACCGCTGGGAGCGGGAGTGTGTGCGTCAGGAATTGCTGGAGGGCAGTTATCACCTGCAGACGCCCGTGGACATCTGTATGCTGGTGGACAGCAAATGTATCTATCGGGTGGGCAGCGGCGTATTGGAGCATAGTGCTGAAGGCTTTCACCTGACAGGATGTGAAGGACAGCTGGATTACAGGCAGAAGCCCTCCGCCTCCTACAGCCTGTATGCGGATTATTACTGGTATGAGTTGGGGGACATGATCTGCATAGGCGACCACAGGGCGTTATATTACTGTTTTCCCCGGGAAGGGCAGGACGTGGCGGCCAAGACCCGGCTGGCGGCGGAGGAGTTATACCGAATGCGGAAGAGGCCGGATCACGGAGGAGTCGGAAAAACGCCATGAAGGGGGTACCGGCGGCATATGCGGCTGGGAGAGCGCCCATCCGCTGTTCCCGGAAAGGGAGTTTCGTAATCGCCTGACAGGAAACAGAAAATATAAGGAGATCATTATGACAAATCCGGTATATCAGATATTGGAAAATTACATGCTGTCCTGCATGGGGGACAGCGCTCATGACAAGGAACATATCTACCGGGTGCTGTACAGTGCCCTGGAAATTGCCCGGGAGGAGCAGGATGTGGATTACGATGTGCTGATCTGCTCCTGTCTGCTTCACGATATAGGCCGGAAGGAGCAGTTTGAGAATCCCTCGCTGTGCCATGCCCGGGTGGGATCGGAAAAGGCATATCGATTTTTGATGGAACAGGGTTTTGAGGAAAGCTTTGCCGCCAAAGTACGGCACTGTATTCTGACCCACCGGTACCGCAACAACAATGTGCCGGAGACGGTGGAGGCCAGAATCCTGTTCGACGCGGACAAGCTGGACGTGACAGGGGCCATCGGTATCGCCCGGACGCTTTTTTACAAGGGGCAGCTGTCGGAGCCGTTGTACAATGTGGACGACCAGGGCAGGGTGCAGGACGGCACTTCGGACACAAGTCCTTCTTTTTTTCAGGAATACAAGTATAAGCTGGAAAATATTTATTCTCATTTCTTTACAAAAAAGGGGGCGGAGTTGGCCCAGGCCCGCAGGCAGGCGGCGGTAAGCTACTATGAGGACCTGCTGGAGGAGGTGCGTCCCATGTACGAGAAGGGCAGACGGGAACTGGCAGAGAGGGGGATTGGCGGCCAGTGAGAAAAGCGCCGGAAATGCACATACAGACCAGGGGTATATATTCTATTCTCGCCTGCCGGAATGGAGAACTGTTTGTGTGGCTGACGCAGTCCCTTCAGGGCAATGGCAGGGCACGCTATGAGGTGCTGGAAAACGGGAAGCTTCTGTGCAGAAGGAGCAAGTCTTCCGGGGAATACTATTATTTTGCACAGATACAGCCATCAGCGGATATTTATGGCAGGGCATGTTTGGGAATAAGCGATACGAACTACAACGAGATATTTGACAAAGAGGATAGATCCGCCAACTCATGGATACCTATCACGGGGCGTGTGACCAGGCCCGGGAAGGGATACGCGGGGTGAGTTATACCTATGAGGAATTGTTCGGAGCCTGATAATAGGAAACTTCCCTGTTGATACTTTTTAGGAAAGTGCGTATAATAAATGTGTCTTTCGCGACAAGGAAAACGCTGCGGGGCACTAAAGGAGGACATTATGAACGGATCAATAAAGCGCAACATTCTGTTAAACCCAGGGCCGTCCACCACCACGGACACTGTAAAAATGGCGCAGGTTGTGCCGGATATCTGCCCCAGGGAGAAGGAGTTTGCTTCCCTGATGAAAGGGCTCAGGGAGGATCTGGTAAAGATTGTTCATGGAGACCCTGAGAAATACACATCCGTACTTTTCTGCGGCAGCGGCACAATGAATATTGACGTGTGTCTGAATTCCCTGTTGCCTGAAAATAAAAAGATCCTGATCGTAAACAACGGGGCCTACAGCCAGAGGGCAGTGGAAATCTGTGAATACTATGGCCTGCCTCATGTCAACCTGCAATTTCCGGCGGATCAGCTCCCGGATTTGAAGCTGGTGGAGCAGACCCTGTCGGAAAATACGGATATCGCATTGGTACATACCACTCACAACGAGACGGGCACCGGCATATTGAACCCCATCAGGGAGATCGGGGAACTGGCTCATCGGTATCAGGCGGTCTTTACCGTGGATACCACCTCCACGCTGGCCATGCGCCCCATCGACATGGAGACGGAGAATATAGATTTCTGTATGGCATCCGCCCAAAAGGGCTTGATGGCAATGACAGGTCTTTCTTTTATTATCGGAAACAGGGAGATCATAGAGCGGTCCCGGTTTTATCCCAGGCGCTCCTATTACTGCAACTTATTTTTACAGTATGATTGTTTTGAGAAAACGGGGGAGATGCACTTCACTCCGCCGGTTCAGACCATCTATGCCACATTGCAGGCGTTGAAGGAGTATTTTGCGGAGGGAGAGGCGGAGAAGTGGAACAGGCACACCAGGGTATTCAATGCCATCCACGAAGGGTTGGACGAGTTGGGCTTTAAAGATCTGATCAGGCGGGAGTGGCAGGCGGGCCTGGTGGTGTCGGTACTGTACCCGGAGGATGACAACTGGGATTTTGAGAAGATACATGACTACTGCTATGAGAGGGGATTTACCATCTATCCCGGGAAGGTCGCCCAGGCCAATACCTTCCGCCTGTGTGCGCTGGGAGCCATAGACGAACAGGATATCCGGGATTTCTTTGTGGTACTGAGAGAGGCGCTGCAGAAATATCAGGTAGCTATTCCCATTAAATATGCCGGGAGGGCGGAATAAGAGATGAAGACAGTATATACCTGTTTTTGCACGGATGTGATTCATGAGGGGCATCTGAACATTATCCATAAAGCCAGAGAGTATGGGGAAGTAATCGTAGGCGTTTTAAGCGACTCTGCAATGATTCGTTTTAACCGTTTCCCCACGATCTCCTTTGAGGAGAGAGTGAAGCTTGTCTCGGAGATCGGGGAGGTAAGCCGGGTGATCGTACAGGATGAGATCGCCTATGACGAAGTCATCCGCCGCATCCACCCGGACTATGTGATCCATGGGGACAACTGGTTAAGCGGCCCGATGAAGGCGGTGCGGGACCGGGTAGAAGCTGTCTTGAAGGAGTATGGCGGGGAGATTATAGATGTTCCCTACACATACAATGAAAATGTGAAGCGGATAGACGCCCGCATCCGGGAAAAAGCCGGTATGCCGGAGTATCGGAGGAAACGGCTGCGGTTATTGCTGTCCCTGTGCCCCATAGTCAAGACCCTTGAGGTACATAGCGGGCTGACAGGTCTGATAGCGGAAAAGACCATCGTGGAGCGGGGCGGGGAACTGGATCAGTTTGACGCCATGTGGGTAAGCTCGCTGTGCGACTCCACGGCCAAGGGTAAGCCGGATATTGAACTGGTGGATATGACATCACGCTTTAGGACCATAGATGACATTATGGAGGTGACAACAAAACCCATTATCTTTGACGGGGATACAGGGGGGCTGATTGAGCATTTCGTGTATACGGTCCGGACGCTTGAACGGATGGGGGTCTCAGCAATTATCATTGAGGATAAGACCGGCCTTAAGAGGAATTCCCTGTTTGGGACGGAGGTTTCACAGACCCAGGATACCATCCGGCATTTTTGCGAAAAAATAGCGGCGGGAAAGAGGACACAGCTGACGGATGACTTTATGATTATCGCCCGGATTGAGAGCCTGATTCTGGAGCAGGGCATGGAGGATGCCCTTAACCGCGCCAGGGCCTATGTGGAAGCGGGAGCGGACGGGATCATGATACACAGCCGCCGGAAAGATCCGGCAGAGATTCTTACCTTCTGCGATTCTTTCCGGCAGGAGGATCAGAACACCCCTATTGTGGTGGTGCCCACTTCCTTTAACTCTGTCACGGAGGAGGAACTGAAAGAACATGGGGTCAACATTGTGATTTATGCCAATCAGCTGACCAGGAGCGCATTCCCGGCCATGCAGCAGACTGCCGTTGATATCCTGAAAAACCACCGCGCCCAGGAGGTGGATGACAGGCTGATGCCCATCAGCGAGATTCTTACACTGATTGACGAGTTGTAGCGCTAAAGGACGCTGCCGGAAGGACAAGTTTGGATGCTGCACATCCAAATACCGATTAAGGCAGTATCGCAAGTTCAGCTTGCGATATGCAGGAGTAG
>CAMWSA010000276.1 GCA_947176785.1 uncultured Lachnospiraceae bacterium | reverse complement strand
TACTGCATTTTCATACTATAATCATCAAACACATACTAAGTTGTTAACATTGCTTGGTATACAGGAGCGTATAAGCAGGCTAAAAGATAATTTTTCAGATATAAAAAAGCGTGTCTTTCAAATGGATGGAGCATGCCTTCCTGAAAAGGCCGGGCTTTTAGATGGATTGATCATCCTGTCTGTATTCCATGATCCGGTTACAGAACCATATTCGAAAAATATGACAGATTTCCTGAATCATGTAAGAAGCATGGCAGACCTTCGTAACAGCTCTATTTTTGCACATGGATTTAATTCGATTGTATGGACGAAACAATATGAAAAGTTCCGGAAATTTTTGAAAAAGCAGTTTTTAACTTTCTGCGAGATAGAAGAGATTGATTTTGATACATACCTCAAATGCATTAAATGGATAGACCCGTCAGAATCTGTGAATTATCCGATTGGATGATGAATGAAAAAGATATTTCAATGCTTATGGAATATTACAATAAGAAAAAGGCAGGATAAAACAAATGGATGGTCAGTTACTAAATGCCCTGCAGGTTCGATACATAAAACTGCATTTCACGATTTCATTTATAGAAGATGCCATTCTTCCTGTCCACAAGGTATCAGCGATTCGCGGAGGCATGGGTGAAATGCTCCTGCGTGCAAACTGCATCAGGGACCGTGTGTGCGAATCCTGTGATTTTGAGACAGAATGTATTGTACGGCGGACGATGTATTCTAAATTTCCCTTAAAACCAAACTATGTTACAAACGGAGAAAGCATCGGATATGTTTTAGAGTGTGAAAATGATCAGACATGCTTTCCAGAGGGTGAAACATTGTCATTTAACCTTATTTTGTTTGGCAGGGCCATTGTATATTTCAACCAGTACCTTCAGGCATTTTATATGCTTGGAAGGCACGGGATAGGGGCTGGGCATGCAAAGTTTATCATTGTTTCGATTAAAAACACCTGTTTTCAGGATATACTGGATGGGGACAATCTGCTCATGAAAAACTATCAGGTGCAGACTATCAGCAGTTATGTAATACACCGGATGAAAATGGCAGCCGGTTCTGAAAAAACACTGGTTTTTCAGACTCCGGCAACGTTAAAGTATAACGGTGAATTTTTGCAAAAATTTCGTATGGATGCAATTTTTAATGCAGTCAAGCGCCGTATTTATATGCTGGACTGTTTTGAAGGGATCAATAATGATTTTTACCATGATTATGAGGTTCCAGTTCCTGATGTGTCTAACCAGAAGTCGAAACATGTAAAAGTATGCAGGTATTCTTCTAGGAAAGGGAAGATGCATTTGTATGGGATTACAGGTTTTATACAATTGAAAGAGCTGTATCCGGAAACGTTGCCAGTGCTCCTAGCAGGGGAACTGGTCCATATTGGAAAAAATACTAGTTTTGGATTTGGACGCTATCGGATTATGTAAAATGTTTTATGGATATTGCATATATATTTAGAAGCAGTTATAATAGGGAAAATGATTTAAAAATTGTATTAAATTCAGTACAATTTTTGAAAAAACGAAATTGTATCAATTAAACGCCTGATTTTTGAATTGTCAGACAATTACCTGCAAAAATAGGTTCTGGAAGGCTTGAAAATAAAGGGATTGTGAAGCATAGCGTAGAAATGCTATAAGCCCGTTTAGGGCATTGACACCTGGCTGGCATCACTGATTACAGTAATTGCTAAATCTGTAGAAATGCTATAAGCCCGTTTAGGGCATTGACACTGTATCGAAGAAGCCACATAGTTTTTATAAGTCTCTAGTAGAAATGCTATAAGCCCGTTTAGGGCATTGACACCTTTATTGCAAAAGGCTGAAAAGGAAGTGATGTACAGTAGAAATGCTATAAGCCCGTTTAGGGCATTGACACCTGTTTGGATAGTAATTTTCTGGATATTTCTATCCAGGTAGAAATGCTATAAGCCCGTTTAGGGCATTGACACAAATAACTGGTACATGGTCTACAACGCCACTAAAGCGTAGAAATGCTATAAGCCCGTTTAGGGCATTGACACGTTCTTCTACACATGGAATTAATGATGAAATCATAGTAGAAATGCTATAAGCCCGTTTAGGGCATTGACACAGTTGTAGGTGGTTTGATGGCGGGTTTTGCTATAATGGTAGAAATGCTATAAGCCCGTTTAGAGTAAAGGAAATGGCAAGAAGACACATTTTACATAGTAAATCTAGTAGATTAAGAAGATGCCAATGAAACAAAAAAACATTGTCTAAAGACAATGTTTTTTCGTATACAATGTACGTATAATATGATTGACTCTGCGGGTGCATTGATAAAACAAATAGCTTCTGGATGTGGAATTAGTTACCGTAACTATCCCATATGTTTTTTGGATAGGATAGTTACAGCAAATAGATTATTTATTTCAGACCGCCAATCACAGATGTTGGATCTATGCGCGTACCATTTCTTCGCAGTTCAAAATGAAGGTGTACGCCGCTAGCATTTCCCGTCTGGCCGATATAGCCGATTACCTCACCCTTTCTTACAGTCCTGGTTTTGATACGATATACGCCGGTACTTCCACTAGCGCGTACGGTATTGTAGCTGCTGATGATCTGATTTGCCCCGGAAAATCCGTTTAAGTGGCAATATTTTGCTGTATATATTCCGTCTGATGACTGGAACTCAATAAAATTTCCATAACTTGTCAGCTTCTTTACACCGTTATATATGCGGTATGCCTGCTTATAGGTAACAGTCCCGTCTGCAATTGCATACACAGGGGTCGCAGAAGATACGCCTCGGTTAATGTCGTGGTAACCATACCATCCGCCATCATTTGTTTTCCTGTTGAATTTGCATCCAGATGGGACAGGTGAATGAAGCACACCGCCTGTATTATTTCCGCTGTTTGTCAACGTCCCATTATTGATCGTATAAGACCCTTTGATCCACGCCATTTTGTAATAGGATCCGCAGGGATATAAAATCTGCGTATTTCCATTTGCACTTCCGAGTATAAAAACTTGATCTCCAGTCGTGGATGTTCCATATTTTGTGCTGCATCCAGGTTTGCGGTAAGTTGTGATGTTAGAACGGACATTGCCTATAGATCCACTGAAATCAACATTTTGGAATAAATATGATGTCCAGCAGTATCCTGTTTTGGTCGTCTGTCCGGCTGGATATGTAATCAGGCTCCATCCATCAGACCCTACGCCGTGTATGGTGATCAAATCCTCATTTCCATAGCAGGTGCCGATCTGCCTTTTCCCGGGTCCGGTAGAATCATACACTGGAAAGTGGCTGTCGGAGTACGGATATCCTTTGATTGTATACCCATTCATGTCTAGCTCAGTTGCTGCATGCGCTGTTTCTAAAAATGAACTGTTGAACTGGAGTCCGGTCAGAAGGAGTGCCAGGCCAAAAAATAACGACATTAATTTAAACAATTTTTTCTTCATAAGCAACAAATCCCTTTCTTAATTTTAGTGTGCAATGAAATGTTTGACAATGGATTGTAAAAAGCAGGATATTTCATACCCTCCTCGTATAATAAGTTTATAGCCAGTCAGAACAGGCTATAGACTTATTCTTTTTTTTGATATAGATGCAGGATGATTTCTAAGAGATTCCCTCTCCATCCCTTCCCATCTATACAATTAATAGTTACCTGTCTCATTTCTTTCTATAATAGATGTAAGGAGTTTCTGATGGGAGTCTGTGAGGGGTTCCCCCTCTCCCGTAATGCTGGTTATCCTTTTCCATCTATACGTTACTTATTACTTTTTTCCAGAGCCTCCCGGTGCTATAATGGTTCCCAGTGGAACCTGGGCTAAGGTACTGCTTCACCCCTCCTGCAAAGCATCCGCTATTGCTCAGAAAGCATGCAGCCCGCACCGCCGTACCTTGACTGCTTACACAAATGCTGCACCGCCGGGTCCAGCCTCCAGCAGGGTATTTCTCCCGGAACAGTGCTGATAACGCGAGGTTGCAGCTGGCACCCCGGGCCGGGATAAGCTTTGGCTCCTGTTCCCCATCCTCAGCAGAAAGGTGGTGATTACACATGAAGAAGATAAAAATTGATTACCTGTCAACGCTTTTTGTGGGGATCGATATCGGTTCCCGTACCAACGTCATCTCTGCCCTTAACTTTGACCAGGACTTCCTGATCAAAATGATCCCTGTGGCTAATGCACAGGGCGGCGCAGAGCAGATGGAGGAGATGGTTGCCCAGGTGCTCTCGCAGCACCATGAATTCAAGGCCGTCATCATCGGCCTGGAATCTACCGGCTTTTACGGCGTACATATCGCCAACTACCTCTCCACCTCCGAAAAGCTGGCCCCTTTTTCCACAAAGGTCTACTGCCTCAATCCCAATGAGGTGAAGCAGTATAAGAAGTCCTTTAACTCCCTTGACAAGAACGACGGCATTGATTCCTTTGTCATTGCTGATTTTGCAAGGGTCGGGCGGATCCATACCGAGCCCTGGAGGGGCGCGCAGCACCTCGCCCTCCAGCGGCTTACCAGGCACAGGCTCCATATCACGGAGTGCATTGCCAGGGAAAAGGTCTATATGCTCAATAACATTTTCCTTAAGTTCAGCGAGTTTGCCATGCTGGACAAAAACGAGCATCCTTTTTCGGACAAGTATGGCGCCACGGCGGAAGCTGTCCTGACGGATTACCTCTCCACGGAAGACATTGTGGATGCATCCGTAGATGAACTGGTCGCTTTTATCAGCTCTAAAAGCCGCGGCCGGATCTCTGACCCACAGCAGACAACATACCTGCTCCAGAAAGCCGCCCAGGACTCCTACCGGCTGGACAAGTGCCTTTACGAACCGCTGACGGTGTCCATTGGCTGTTCCTTTAACTGCATCAGTGCCTTTGAAAAAGAACTCAAGGCTATAAATGACGCAATATTGAGGGCTGTAAAGGGCCTCAATCCAACGGAGTACCAGATACTGTCCTCCGTTCCCGGCATTGGTCATGTATACGCCAGCGGGATACTCGCTGAAATCGGCACCATCAAGTGCTTTAAAAGCAATGATGCCCTTGCCAAATATTGCGGCATTGTCTGGAGGGAAAACCAGTCAGGGGAGTTCGAGGCGGAAGACACGCCCATGAACAAAGCCGGCAACCGTTACCTCCGGTATTACATGATCGAAGCCGCCGGGAGCGTGATACAGCACTGCCCGGAATACAAAGCCTTTTATGACAAGAAATTTGCTGAGGTGAGAACCCATCAGCACAAACGAGCACTCGCGTTGACTTCCCGTAAATTGATACGTATGCTTTTTGGACTGCTGGCCAATGGCAAACTCTACTCTGTGGAAAAGAGTAGGTAATCCATACCGAAACATCGAACTTGCGTTCTGTTCGAACCGTAGGTCTATTAAAGTTACCCTTCTTCCAGAAAATCTATTTTATTTTCCTCTTGACATTTCACCAAATTGCTTTCCTGTTTTTCCTGATACTGCCGATGTTCAATTCTGCAGAATTCATTCAGCT
>CAMWSA010000275.1 GCA_947176785.1 uncultured Lachnospiraceae bacterium | reverse complement strand
GTCTTCATAAGTATAACCCCCTCCGACACCATCCCCGGCTATTCAGGATCCTCCCGGACTCAATTGATCTCCGGATATGCCGTGGGATCGTAATTGTGGCTTCTGTAATGGATATTGGAATATTCCATCAGCTGTGCATCCGTCCACATGAAAAAGACTGTGTGGTCCGTCCTGGGAGTGGTGTCAAAATGATACCATCCGTCCCCCACATCCACCAGATTCCAGTAGTGCTCCCGCCTGGTGGGAATCTTGGCAATGTCCATATTTTTGATACCGGCCCTGGTCAGCAATGCCTTGGCCGTGCAGGCATACACATAGCAGTCCCCCTGTCTCCTGGCCAGGCCCTCATAAGCCGCCCTGACCCAGTCCCCCTTCTCGGAGTGATTGATATATCCCACATTTCGCCGGATATAATTATAGATGGCCAGCGCCTTGTCCCAGTCGCTCATCTCCGGGGTAATAATGGACGCCAGCACTGCGTCCGCCAGGGCATTCACCTCGTCGATGGTATGTTCCCTGGCAATTACGGTGAGATTTACCGTCACACTGGCAGTATTGCCCGCCGCATCCGAAGCCGTATAGACAACGGGATAGACTCCCGCTTCCCGCAGATTGACACGCTCTGTATCCACTGTCAGCTGCAGTCCCTCCGGGCAGTTGTCCTCCACCGTCACATTTTTGCGGTAAGAGACTCCGTCCCCTATGTATACCAGCAGATCCCCGGCCCCTTTAATCACCGGCGGCTCCACATCCTCCACCAACGTAAGCTTCACGGTTCTCACGGTCTCATTGCCGCCCTCATCCGTAAAGACCAACTCCAGCAGCTGGGTGCCGGCATAAGACAGGTCGGGTTCTTCCCTGAAGGCCATCGACACCGCCGTGGCGTCCTCCACTCTGGTGACAAAATCCTCCACCGCCCTGGGCAGCATCGCAAAGCCCTCAATATCATGAACCTCCACAACGGGAGGGACGGTATCCCTGACATGCAGCATGGAGGTATATTCTTCCCCGTCCGCCCGTATGACAACGGCGTAATCCCCCACCTTATGACAGTCCAGCGCCGCCACTCTGGTGACAAAGCTGCCCTCCGCATCCCCCAGCATAAAACTCTCCACACCGGGAACAGCCCGCCCGGCTTCCACCGTCAGGTCCTCCGCCACCGGGGAAACAAGCAGCTCCGATTCCACAATCGTCCGGTTGCCGCCCCTGTCCAAAAGCGCCACCTGAACCGTCCGGCGGCCTGGGATGGCAAAATCCGGCTCCTTTACAAAGGCGATATCCACAGCCGTGGCATCCGAGACATTTTCCACAAAATCCTCCGGCCCGCAGTCCTCTCCCAATTCCAGTTCCATGGGCACGGCCTGGCCGGTAGGCGCTATGGTGTCCTGAATCACCAGGGTGCAGCTGTGTGTAAACCACCCGCTTTTTACCCTCACCTGGTATCTACCCGGTTCCGTGACGGAAAACGGCTGGCTGTCCTCCGTGAAAACGGCATTCTCATCCGGTTTTTTCAAAAAGTCGGAGGGGGTGACCAAAACGCCTGCTTCCACCCGGCACAGCTTGTAGGCCAGGCTGTCCACATAGAGCCAGCCGCCCACGGCCAGTAGGATAAGCAGCAGAAAGGTACCCCCTGCAAAAATTATCTTTTTCCGTCTGTTCAGTTTTTTCTTTTTTTTCTCCGTCTTCGGTTCACACTCTGTCTGCATCATGCTTCACTGTCCTATGAAATCCTATTACGGGTACTTTCCGTACACCTACATCTCGGTTATATAGTCAACGACATGTCGTTGACTATAGTATCACCGATATGGCATTTTGTCAATTCCCAAGTCTCCTCTCTCAATCCTCTTCCGACGGATGCCAGGCTTTGCCGAATTTTACATCCCTGAACAGGGCTGCCAGGCCGGTGATCTGTTTCAGGCGCAGGATTTCGTCCCTGTCCATTCCCAGATGCTTGGCGATCCATGCGTCGGAACGCCCCAGTTCATGGAGTTCTTTTACAATGCTGCTCATCAGTTCCACATTGTGCGTACCTCTGGCACGGTTGTGACGTACCGTGCTGGCCATCCTCTGGTCTATGGGCTTGTCAATGACGGAGACGGGGAGTCTTCCCCCCTCCCGCTCATAGATATCGGGATGCTCCAGCATGACCCGGTAGCGGTGAAAGCCGTCTACGATCACATAAATATCTTCCTCCCTGTCATAGTAACAGACCACAGGCATGGTATAGCCGTCCTCCTTGATGCTCTCATACAGAAGCCGCATTTCCGGCGGTGCCACCTTGTTTGGATTGTAAGTGTTGGCCCTCACCTTGTCTATAGGAACCGATACTACTTGATATACTGGACTCTTATATTCCATCTCTTCCTCCTATGAAGATCTCCGGAGCTTCCGTTTTGCAGGTTCCCTGCCGGCACATCGGGCCGGCGCTCCATATCCG
This sequence comes from uncultured Lachnospiraceae bacterium, assembly GCA_947176785.1. Classification (GTDB taxonomy): domain Bacteria; phylum Bacillota; class Clostridia; order Lachnospirales; family Lachnospiraceae; genus Acetatifactor. The sequence goes on along the minus strand of CAMWSA010000275.1, from coordinate 3,063 downwards.
GCCGCTTTCCGTCGTCCCGCCGTCGGGCAGGGTGCTTTCCGGGAACATACTGCTTTACTGTCCCTGCCTGACTGTTACACGATCTCCTCAATACTCTGGTATTTTCGCCGGATGGCATCTATCTGCCTCTGCTGTTCCCTGGTCAGCCCGAAACCCATAAAGCGGCAGTTGTGATCGTTTTTCAGGATACAGAAGCACATGCGCTTCCAGCTGGGGATATCCTTGGTGGACTTTATATCATCCGTGTTGTCCGGGATCCTGCCCACAAAAATAATCCGGGATTTCTTGTTCAGGGTATAGTTGGACACCCCGTTGCGCCGGATGGCATAGCCGTGGTCCTGCAGTTCCCGTATGGTTTCCTCGTCCAGGCCTCCCCCGGTCTTGTGCCAGAAAATGATGGAAGTGTTGAATTTTTTGACATAATTGTTCCGCAGCCGCTTTGGCAGGGTGTCCAGCAGGAAACGGGTGTAGGACTCCCAGGTATGCCCTTCGGGCAGAGTGACATTGCGGTATCCCATAGCCCTTGTTTTTCCGTAAATACAGGCAAAATTCGCCCCCTTGACCCTGCCCACCAGCTTCACCCAGATCTCCGGGTCTATGACCCGGTACAAATTCAGGGAGTCTTTGGAATAATCGTTGAAAGGAGAGGCGACGCGCATCTGGGACACCTTAAGCCCCGCCATATAGTACAGGTCATACAGATGATTGTAGTCATAGCCAAAGAGATAGTTGGCGTGCCACACGTCACTCTGAGACCAGTCATACAGGGGCGAAGCGCACCACACGTCCTTGAACTGCTTACTGATCCAGCACTCCCCATTATATCCGTACCTCTTGTTCAAAAAACCACTGTACCTCTGCAATGACTCCTCCGCACGCATGCCCAGAAGGCATACTGTCTTCCCCTCACCGTGCGCTTCCCTGTACCATCTGCCAAACTGCTTCGCCAGGTCCTCCTGGTGCATCCGGTAGCGGTAGGTAGTGATGGGATTGTTGTCCAGATTGATCACATATTCCCTGTCCGGCATGGGCCTGACCCAGCTTTCCTTCTTGGTGTCGTCCCAGGGATACCAGTACATCTCATAGCTGCTGAGAGCTGTTCGGGTAGCCATGGGCAGACAGACCCAGTAGATGTCGGCCTCCTCCCTGATCCGCTCAAAGGTGCGCTCTATGTATTCCGTGGTCACAGTATACTGGGCCTCAAAATCCTGGTGAAACACGCCCACCTTCCTGTGGGGGCAGTGCTTTTTCCTGTAATCCAGTACCAGGTTCAGAAGCAGGCCGCTATCCTTTCCCCCGGAAAAAGAGACGTAAATATTCTCAAATTCCTCAAAGATCAGCTTCAGACGCTGCTGAAGCCTTTCATACACATCGCATTCCTCATATTCCCTTAACATACCGATCCCTCTGTCCCTGTTCTTCTGTAAAATATACCCACGGCCGCTTAGATTTTCCCTCCTGCGCGGCACAGGCTGCCCGATTATGCAACATGTGCCAGGCAGGGCCCGGAAAATTATTGCGGTCGGTAATATAGCACAAAATGAGCAGAATAATTACCAAAATTTTCCAGATACTAAAAAACTTTATCACAAAACCCGGCAAATTTCAACAAAAAAACAGGGATTTGGTCCTGTGGCCGAATCCCTGTGCCCGATTGCTTATTCCCCGTTCTGCCCTCCATGGTGTCCCCCATGGCCGCCGTACTCTTCGCGGCTGTCCCCGTCTCCCCCTCCGCTGCCCGTTCCGCCGCCTCCGTGGTGCCCGTTATGCCCCGTCTCTTCATGCTGCCGGCATCCCTCGATCCGGTCCTGGAGTTCTCCCATGGACATCCCATGACAATCCTCTATGGTAACACTGCTGTCATACTCCGCCAACTCCTGATAGGCCCTGTATTTGCCGAAGGACATGTCATATTGGTGTGCCTCCTCCATGCAGCGGCTGTCGCTGATATAGGTAAGAATCCGGTAAGGCCCCCCCGTATCGAGAGAGTCAAGCTCTTCCCGGATGACATCCGGGCTGTCTGAGATAATGGTAAATACCAGCGTGGCATTATCCGTCAGATACTCCCGATATGCCTCGTCCTTAAGCAGCGTGCCCACCGCCTGGGCGTAGGGCTTATTCTTCAGGGGGAGACGCTGCAGCACATCCCGTCCGTCCTCATTGTATGCCTCTGCCGCCACCACCCTTCCATAACGGTTGATTCCCAACTCTATAGAGGGATTTACGTCCATGCTGATATAGGCAGTGGGCATGCCATACAGAGTGTGCCATCCTGCCCCAAGCATAAGAAACAGACAAATTGCGGCTGCCAGTGCAAGGGATGCCCCTCTGCGCCATACCGGACGGCTGCGTCTGTCGCGCTGCCTCTCCAGATACAGCAGGGTGCGCATTTTTAATTCCCGGGAGGCCCTGATTCCTTCCATGCTCTCACGAATCCTGTTCATGCCCGCTCACCTCCTGTTTTCATCCGCATGCACATTGCGCTGCTCCGTATTCGGAAGCCCCGCGTCCAAAATTTCTCGCAATATCCCTTTGGCCCTGGACAGCCAGGTATAGATTGTATTCTCCTTTTTGCCGAGGATTCCCGCAATCTCCACTGCGGAATATCCTTCATAATAGAACAGATATACTACCTTCCTGTATCTCTCCGGCAGCTGCAGCACCGCTTCCAGCACCTCCCGGGAAGTCTCGTCCGGTATGCCGCCCTCCTCCAGCACGGACTCCAGCGGAACCCACCTTCTGCGGGACAGACCGCGCAGCCAGTCTGTACAGGCGTTGATCGTCACCCGCACAATCCAGGCCTTCTCATGCTCGCTATTCTCGAAGGAGCCTTTGTAAAGCATATATTTCATAAACACGTTCTGAAACACATCCTCTGTGTCATGCTCATTTTTCAAATGTACAAGGCATATTCTCCGCACCATGTCCGCATATGCTTCCACAGCACGGCTTATATCTTCCGGGCTTCTCAAGGCTTTCCCCTTTCCTGGTTCTTTTCGAATAGGCGATTTTTGTATATATTGACCAGCCACGTCACTTGCGGAGAACGTTTCGCAATTGCCT
>CAMWSA010000274.1 GCA_947176785.1 uncultured Lachnospiraceae bacterium | reverse complement strand
CGGCGACGCTGGTGCTGCTGCCCTTTTCCAAGGGGCTGGTAAAACTGGCAAGTCTCACCGTCGGCAGCGAGCCAAAGCAATTGCCGGAAAAGACACAGGATGAGGTGTTACAGCATCTGGACCTCCGTTTTCTGAACACGCCCTCCTATGCCATCGAACAGAGCCGCAATGTGGCAGTAAGCATGGCCGGGCTGGCCCGGCAGGCCATCAATCTGGCCGTGGGACTCATTGCGGAGTATGACGAGGATAAAGCCAGGCAGGTGATTGAACTGGAAGCCAGGGTTGACCAATATGAGGATCAGTTGGGGAGCTATCTGGTAAAAATCGGCTCTCGGGATCTGTCCGGCAGGGATAACCACAACCTGTCGGTGATGCTGCACTGCATCGGGGATTTTGAGCGGATTTCCGATCACGCGCGGAACGTTCAGGAGTCTGCGGAGGAGATGCGGGACAAAAAAGTGGGTTTTTCCAGCAAGGCTTTGCAGGAACTGGAGGTGCTGCGCAGGGCCGTCAGGGACATTTTGCGGATCACCATGGACAGTTTTAATGAGGAAAATCTGGAACTGGCCCGCCAGGTGGAGCCTCTGGAGGAGGTCATTGATGCCCTGAGCCTGGAGATCAGGCAACGTCATATCAAGCGTCTGCGCAAAGGAAAATGCACCATAGAACTGGGATTCGTTTTGTCGGATATTCTCACGGATCTGGAACGTGTCTCCGATCACTGCTCCAACATTGCCGTCTGCCTGCTGGAGATCAGTGAGGACGAGTTTGACACGCATGCCTATCTGGAGAACATGCGGCGGGAGGACAATATGGACTTCCGGGGAAAGGTGATGGCCTACAGCCAGCGGTATCCTCTGCCCTGAGAAGGCTGCGCCAGTGTGAGACTTATACTAACGAGCGCTAAGCTTTTCCAATTCCGGCACGCCCCATGCTGCATAACCGGGCGGCATGGGGCGTGCCGGAAGGAAAAGCTTAGCGCCCGCGAGTATAGTACTTCTCCACGAAACAGCCTCTGCCGTGAGTTGGACTTGCATGGCAAGTCCCAGAAGTACTTCTCACACTAACTCCCATCTGCCCGCTTCAGCGGGAATTCGGATCAAGATGGTGAAAATCCTTGTTCAACCTAATCCTACAGGGGGATTAAAATATCGGATCAGGCAGGCCGGATAACAATATGGATTGCAATAAGGCCGAATTTGCATTATGCTGGAAGAAACCATGGGGAAAGACATGCCAGAGAAAATCAACTGGAGAAGACCATGTGAAACTTGAATAAGATAATGACACGCTGAAAAGGTCGTGTTAGAAAGCAAATCATTACAGGACAGCGGTCCGCAGCGGAAAGGAGAGAGGCAGATGGCACTGATCTATGTGGTGGAGGATGACAAAAGCATACAGGAGATCGAGACTTTTGCGTTGTCCGGGGCGGGATATCAGACAAAGGGATACGACTGTGCCGCAGATTTTTATCGTGCATTGGAGGAGGAGAGACCTGATCTGGTTCTGCTGGACGTCATGTTGCCGGACGAGGAAGGACTGGCCGTGGTGCAAAAACTCAGGAGCCGCAGGGAACTGGCACTGCTGCCTGTTATTCTGGTGACGGCCAGGACTGCGGAGATCGACAAGGTCAAGGGCCTGGATATCGGGGCGGACGACTATCTCACCAAGCCTTTCGGGGTCATGGAACTGATCGCAAGGGTGAAGGCAATGCTGCGGCGCACCCAGGCGGGGCAGGGGGAGAAATGTCTGAAGCTGGGAGAGATTGTGATGGATCAGGGAAAACATGCGGTGAGCGTCTGCGGCATGGCCTGTGAACTGACCTACAAGGAATATGAACTGCTGAAGCTCCTTCTAAGCAACGCCGGGATTGTCATGAGCCGGGATGTGATTCTGGACCGGGTGTGGGGCAGCAGCTTTGAAGGGGAATCCCGGACGCTGGACATGCATATCAAGACGCTGCGGCAGAAATTAAAGGATCAGGGCAGCCTGATCCGCACTGTGCGGAATGTGGGTTATATTATGAGTGCAGAATAGTGTGAGAAGAACATCTGGGTCTTGCCATGCAAGTCCAGTTCACAGCAAAGGCAGACAGGAGTTGACGGGCTGTCTTTGCGAATATCCGGAGGAGGGTATTAAAAAAGACGGGCGGAGTGAGGGATGAAAAAGAAGATTAATACAGGGATGGTACTGGTGGCAGTGCTGGGCATCCTGGCGACCATGGTGATGCTGATGGCAGTGTTCTACGGTATGTTTCGGCGGCAGATGATGGCTGACTTGCGGATTTATGCATTGCTTTTGCAGGAGGAGAGCCCGGAAGAATTGATGCTGACGGGCAACAATATGCAAAAGGAAAGGGTGCGTATCACGATGCTGGACGCGCAGGGTGGGGTATTGTATGACAACCGGACGGACAGCGCGGATATGGAGAACCATGGTCTGCGCCCGGAGATCCGTTCCGCTATGGAGGACGGCGAGGGACAGGCCATACGCCGGTCCGCCACACTGGATAAGAGTACCTTTTATTATGCAGTGAGGCTGGCAGACGGGCGTTTGCTGCGGGTGGCTACAGAGGCGGAGAGCATCTTCAGCATAGTGGGCAGTATCCTGCCCAGCCTGCTATGGATCGGCGCTGTGTTGCTGCTTCTGTCTCTGCTGCTGGCGCACCATCTCACCGACAGCCTGCTGGAGCCTGTCAAAAACCTGGCGGATCACTTAGGTGATGGGGTGGAGATCACTTATTATGAGGAGTTGGAACCCTTTGTCCGAACCATTCAAAAGCAGCACTCGGACATTATGGAAAATGCCAGGCTGCGGCAGGAGTTTACGGCCAATGTAACCCATGAACTGAAGACGCCGCTGACTTCCATATCCGGCTATGCGGAGCTGATTGAGACAGGCATGGCGTCGGGGGAGGATGTGGTACGGTTTGCCGGGGGAATTCATCAGAGCGCCCAGCGGCTGCTGTATCTGATTAATGATATCATCCGTCTGTCGGAGCTTGACAGTCCCCGGGAAGAGTCCATGACCGAGCGGGTCAATCTGTACGGACTGGCGGCGGTCTGTGTGGAGATGCTGGAGGTCAGTGCCGGAAAACATAATGTGCATCTGCGGATGGAGGGCAGTACCTGCTATGTGCAGGGAAATCGTCTCATGCTGGAGGAATTGTTATACAACCTGTGCGATAACGCGATTCGCTACAATGTGGAGGGAGGGCTGGTGCAGGTGGATGTGCATCGGGAACAGGAGCAGGTAATTCTGACAGTGCAGGATACGGGAATCGGCATCCCCAAAGAGCATCAGGAAAGGATATTTGAACGTTTTTACCGGGTGGACAGGAGTCGTTCCAAATCTACGGGAGGCACAGGCTTGGGATTGGCTATTGTGAAGCATATTGTCGCCAGGCATCAGGCACAGCTAAAGCTGGAGAGCAGCCCGGGGAAGGGCACCGTGATCCAGGTGTTTTTTGAGGCGGAGACATGATTTTGGGAATAGAAGCTTGGAGAAGAAGTTCGAAGGCAATGGTATCGGCCTGAACTTCACGGATTCAGGGAAATAATATAAGATCAGCGGAGAGCGGGATATGTAAAAAAGCAATAAACAAACAGGGACAACTCCCGGTAATGGGGCTGTCCCTATGCTAAACGGCTCGATCTATTCACTCCGTTTTCCTTTTGCGTTGCTTGAGGCCGATTATTCTTCCCTGGTATTTGGTGCATTGCCACAGGCAGCCGCAAAGAATGCCAGTGCAGCCGCCAACAATATTTGGGTCGTGCTTTTCATTGGATTTTCTGATTTTATTACTGCTCCGTTTCTTCTGATTCGGCTTCGGATTCTTTCCTCTCCGCAGGCTCAGCTGTCCCCTCCTGCGGAGAGGATTCCGGCAGTGTCATGACCACCTTGCAGATACGGTTCTGGTCAATGCCCTGCACTTTCAAACGGATGCCGCATTCCAACTCCACCTCTTCGCCGTCTTCCGGCAGGCGGTCCAGGTATTCTATGATGATGCCGCCGATGGAATCATAGTCCTCGGAATCCAGGGAAGTATCCAGCGCGTCGTTGATATCGTCCAGCTTCATGCTGCCTTCCACCAGATAGGTGCGTCCGTCGATGGCCTGTATATATTCCGCCTCGTCGGCGTCATACTCATCCCGGATTTCTCCTACGATTTCCTCCAGCAGATCCTCTAAGGTGATCATGCCCACGGCGGCACCGTACTCATTCAGCACAAAGGCCACATTCATCGTGATTTCCCGCATCTCCAGCAGCAGATCCGCACTCTTTTTATACTCATAGGTATAATGGGCTTCCCGCAGGATGCTTTTCACGGAGAAGTTCTCCTGGTCGGCGCTTAATATGAAATCCTTAATATTGATCAGGCCGATAATGTTGTCCTTGTCCTCCTGATACACGGGAAGCCGGGTGTACATGGATTCCCGGAAAATCTGCAGCACGTCATGGTAGGAGGCGTCCACGCTGACTGTTACCATGTTGATCCTGGGGATCATGATATCTTTAGCTACTGCGTCAGAAAAGTCAAACACATTGTAGATCATCTCTTTTTCTTCAGACTCAATGACGCCGTCCTCGTGACTGACATCCAAATAGGTCTTAAGCTCTGTCTCCGTCATGGCGCTGGGCTTTTTGTTGGGGTCGATATGTAGCAGCCGCAGAATACCGTTGGACAGCTTATCCACCACAAAAATAACCGGGGTCAGGATATGCATCAGCCCGAAGATGATACCGCTGTACACCAGGGCGATTTTCTCGTTGTTCAGGTTCGCCCAGGTCTTGGGTACGATCTCGCCGAAGAGCAGCACCACGATGGTCAGGATACCGGTGGCAATCCCCACGATCAGATTGATCCGCTGGGCCAGTATCGTGGCCAGGGAGGAGGCCGTGATATTCACAATGTTGTTGCCGATCAGGATTGTACTGATCATTTTGCCATAATTGTCCAGAATCAGATTGACTCTGGCGGCACGCTTGTTGCCCTCTTCCTCCAGGGCCCGCATTCTCACCCGGTTCACAGTGGAAAGAGCCGTCTCCGCAGAGGAAAAGAAAGCGGAGAGAAGCACCAGCAATAAAAGCACTACAAGTTGTATGACAGCAGAACTGTCCAAAATTAACCACTCCTTTTTTGTCATTTTACTAGAGATCATATAATATAATTAATCGAATGTCAATATATTGGCTGCGGAACCGAAGATCTGTGGTCTTCAACAGCATCCGCCCTGCCGGCGTCCGGAGAATTTACGGACGCCCGGGCGGTCGGAAATTGCGCTGGGTATGGCACCCGGCGGGCGGATGCGTAACTGAATTAGGAGGGGTTTTTATGATGAATGAAGGCGGACAGGGAAAATTGGGGGAAATCCCGGTGCTGTTCTTACTAAAGAGCCTGTTATTTTCCTACATATTGACCGGCGGGCTGCTGCTGCTTCTGGCGCTGCTGTTGTACAAGGTGGGCCTGTCGCAGAAGGTGGTGTCGATCTGTATCATCGCGATCTATGTGCT
>CAMWSA010000273.1 GCA_947176785.1 uncultured Lachnospiraceae bacterium | reverse complement strand
GGTGGGGATACAGAGGAAAAATCGGTATCATATTGAGTCAGATCATAATATACAGTCTGCTGCTGGCAGGGTGCGGCCTGTCAGGTGCAGGGCGGAATCCTGAAAATGTGCCGGCGGTTATGCAGGCGGATGGAGAGATTTCCGACGTAGGCGCGGCAGAGGGTGAGGTTGGCGAGAATGCAAAGGAGGTAACGGCAGGCAGCACCGGAAAAGAAAATGCGGCGGAGAATAGTGCCGCAGGGGATGCAGGGACTTTGGCGGATCACGGCACTGCCGAAGAAATGCTGAAACAGCTGATTGGCGACGAGGGCTTTTGGACGAGAGTTTGCAGTGCCGCAGGGATCACAGAGGAGGATACGGAGGAGTTGATCCTGCAAAAGCTTGCGCAGTGTGAGGGGCTGACATTAAAATCCAAAGCGGTCTACAGTCTGGAGCATCTGGGTTTGCTGCCCAATCTCCAGAGACTGGTAATCGACTATGATACCTGGGAGCAGGCTCAGATTGACGATTTCACTCCCATCGCAGGACTTTCCAGGTTAAAACAGCTGTATATCAGCTACCCCTCCGGGGAAGATCTGGATTTTTCCTTTCTGGCAAAGATGGATACGATTACGGAACTGTTTTTGGTGGATTGTGATCTGAAAGACAGTTCCTTTCTGGGGGAGATGCACCAGCTGGAGTGCCTGTCCCTGTATCATACGCCTGTGGTCGACCTGTCGGTGCTGGAGAACCTGCCGGAGCTGGTGGAACTGGCTCTTTACGGCAACGGGGAGGCGGAGCATATAGAGGCTGTAGGCAAGCTGTCGAAAATGCGGGATCTGGGACTACAGGACTGTGGAATCCGGGATATCAGCTTTCTCAGCGGCCTGACAGAGCTTCGGGGGGTCAACCTGAATTACAACTCGGTCACGGACCTGACGCCGTTATCCGGACTTGACAGGCTGGAGCGGCTGGGGCTGGCGGAGAATGAAGTCAGCGATTTAAGCCCTATTGCAGGTCTGGAGAATCTCTTTGATCTGGCCTTGGACAGAAACAGGATAAGCGATATCTCGGCACTGGCGAATCTTCCCCGTTTGAATCAGGCCGGTCTCTCTGACAACCGGATTCAGGATTTTTCACCTCTGGCGGACAAGCCGGAACTGCTGTATGTGTCTGTTTTGGGCAATCCCTGTTCAGATCTGGAGCCCTTGCTGCGGGTGCCCCTGCTGAATTTTGGAAATGGGAATGTATCGGAGCGGCAACGGAAGATAGTGGCAGACTGGCTGGAGATGCAGAGACCGGATGTGGGGACGTATGAGTGTATTGACTGCGTGGAGGCGGACCTGGACGGGGATGGGCTGACGGATATTGCATTTGTAGCCGACGGGGAATTTGGGGACGGCGATGATACTTACGCATATAATAATTTGCGCCGCCTGTTTATTCTTTTGCGGCAGAAGGACGGCTCTTTTGAAGAACTGGACAGCGCTGCCATTCATATGAGTGATTCTTACTCCGGGGGGATGCGGGGAGACCCTTACCGGGGAATATGGATGGGCGAGGGGTATGTGCTGGTCAGAGAGGGATGGGGAAGCAGCACCGGTTCTACGGAAACGGAAGTATACCGCTACCGGACAGGAGGCTTGGAACTGCTGTGGCATATTTCTATAGATGACTGCGTCTGGGCAGACGGCTATTTTGTGACAGAGAGCAATGAGAAGGAAGGAACATATGTCAACTATGCCATTGCCATGGATGAATACCGCCTGGTCAGAGCGGATCTTTCTACAAATGATTGCCCCATGGATATCCTGTTCCCTTTGACGAATTTATATTATGTTTCCTATTATGCTTATCCGGAGAAGCTTCCCGCCGACATGAGCGGCGTGGAGGCTCTGGAATATTTGCGGAATACTTTGGAGGGGGCTTGGGAACAGGAAAAACTGCCCTACACTTCCTGGCAGAAGGAGAGTTATGAACTGCTGAAAGGGGTGGAACTGCCGGATTACTATTATGTGATCCGGGAGATCCCGGAGGACGGGCAGAGGGAGACAGAGAAGTTTTTAAAAAAATTCTATTATCTGGACCTGGAAATGGAAGCGGGAGAGTATTATCATGTGATCCGTTATGTGGGAGATGACGGAGCCTGGAATTATCGGATCAAGGATTCTACAGGCGAGGTAGAGGTGGTGGACGAAAGATGACAAGGGGGATGAAAAACGGGGTAGTGCAGGCAGCGGCCTGCATGCTTGCGTACGATATATGAGTTTTCCGGAGGTGGGTATGGATGCTATTTTAATGACGCCTATCAATATAGAGACGGCAAGCTTGTGTGTATCGGTTCTTTGGAGGAGGAATTTATGGAAGATGATATCATCACTTACACGGTCAGGGACGAGGCGGGGAACGTGGAAGTCTACAAGGATGAACTGCCGGATAAATGGGCAGAACTTTGGTATTAGGCAGGGGGCGGTAAACCGCCCCCTGTCGGGTTCTTACTATAGTCAACGACATTAGAAGCCCTGTATAGTGTGCTTTTGGCTGTTATGTACCTATTTGTCTAGTTCTCGGCTCCCGCGATCAGCAGTTTTTCCACAATATCATTATAACCGCCCTCGGTGGCATAGTACAGGGCGGTGTGTTCCATGGCGTCCACATAGGTGACATTGGCCCCGTTGTCCAGGAGGGTTCCCACGATATAGTTGTTCCCATGCCGGGCGGCGATGATCAGCGCCGTCTCTCCGTCCTCGTTGCGCTCGTCAATCCTGGCGGCATGTGCCAGGAGGTTTTTTATGATATGTTCGTTTTCGTTGGCTGCCGCAATATGCAGGGGGGAATTGCCGTTACCGCCGCTGATATTTGGATCTGCCCCGGCCTCCAGCAGAAGATCGGCGATCAGCAGGTTATCGCTCATGACAGCCATGAAAAGCGGGGTCAGCTTTTCGTCATTGCGGGCGTTGAGGTCTGCGTCCCCCTTGGCCAGCATGGCCTTTACCACCTCTCCCTGGCCGTTGATGCAGGCTTGGTGCAGCGGTGTGTTGCCGTAGGCGTCCGCATTGCCGGAACTTCCGTTAGAAAGGCCCTCCACCAGCTGGATCAGGCCCAGCGCATTGGCGTAATCCAGAGCGGTGTGGTTCTGATTGTCCATAATGGAACTGTCTGCACCCAGTTCCATCAGGTATTTGGCGGCCTCTGCTTTCCTGGCCTCCACGGCATAGATCAGGGCGGTCTTACCGGCCTTGTCCGTGGCGTTGAGATCCGCGCCGGCCTCCGACAGCAGTTGGATGATCTCCTTGTTGCCGGACTGCACGGCCATATGCAGGGGGGTGACACTGGTGTTGGAAATCTGGTTCACATCCGCGTCTTTGCCCAGCAGAAGCTTGACAATGTCCCGGTAGCCCCTTTTGCAGGCGTAGTGGAGAGGGGAAAGGCCCATCTCGTCCACTGCGTTGACATTGATGTTGTCCTTTTTCAGGAATGCCATGACCACGCCCTTTTGCCCGTTCTGGCATGCGGTTAATAAAAGCTTATCCATGTTGTAACCTCCATATTTTTTATTGAATTCCATTGGGAATATTATATAACGAATTCCGGGCAGTGTCGAGGGTGTTTCCGGGCTTGGCAGAAAAAGTTTTATGCGGAGATTGTGGTTTGCGGGTACGCTATGTATAATGTATATATCCGGTGCGTATTCGCACGACCGAGCCCCCTGCTGCCCGATTTTGCAGCATGGGGCGTACAGGAATTGGAGAACGTTAAAGTCTTGCGCGCAAGCCGGATCAACGGCATGGCTGTGAAAAACTAATCGGTGGTGCGTATAAGTGGCTGTGATATGGATAAAGGCATAGGAGGGACAGCGGCTATGAGAAAGTATGGAAAAGCTATGGGAATGATTCCGGTGTTGATGGCTGCTGCATTGGGCGGCTGTGTTGGCAGTGCGGGCGGCGAATCCTGTGTACTGCCGCAGCAGAGAGCTGTCAGTGAGGAAATCGGACGATTCCAGACCGGGGCGGAGTACAGGGAGATATCTGAAGAAGCGGATGATAAGACGGTATCCAATGAGATGGATAACAATGCGGCGGTTAGGGATGTCCCTGCCTGGGAAACTGTGAAGGTGCCGGAATTCTCCAGAGAACTTCCCCGGACAGGCTTTGCGCTCTCCGACTTTGTGATGGAGGGATGGGTGCTGTTGGACAGCGCGGAACTGGATTTTAATGAGGACGGGATTACGGACTATGTGGGTGTGCTGGAAGTGCTGCGGGACGAGGATTGGGAGGATCCTGGGTTATATTTTGATTTTTACAATCTGCGTATTCTGTTTGCCATAGCCAGTGACGGCCCGGGGCAGTACCGCCTGGACTTTCAAGATGAAAACCTGATCCCTACAAGGGCGGAGGGAGGCAGCTTTGGAGACCCTTACCTGCCGCTCACGGCGGATGGGATTTCTTTTACGCCCCATGAATACGGCGGGAGCGCATGGAGAGATTCGGAAGCTTGCACTTATACCTATAAGGACGGGGAATGGTATCTGACATTGTCAGAGAAGTGCGATGGATATGGAGATTATATTACCTCTTACAGCAGGGACGATTGGGACAGCGGCGCAGGCATCCGCAAGGAGCGGAGTACTGAATGGGAGGAGATGGAGAAGCATTGGGATGACTGGTATGGCTGGGAGGATCAGGGGGAATATGACCTGGTGTATGAGATTGCCCTGGACGAGCCGCCTACACTTTATCAGGCGGGAAAGCGCAGTCCGTTGTCAACCTACCGGGTGACGGACTGGAAGGTTGAGGAGTTGGCCTTGGCAGAGGGTGTGGAACTTGCAAAGGGACTGGTAGAACTGCCGGACAACCGCTTTCGGCTTGATTACTGCGATGAGAACTGCGTGATCTATACATTTTATAACAGGGAGTTGAAGAAGGATTATCTGGCACTATACCGGTGGCGGGGGAAGTCTCTGGAGGTGTTGGCGGAGGCGGAGTGTTATTTTGATGATATAGAACTCTATCGGAATAAAATATATTTTTCCATGGAGATAGTGGAGGACATAGCCTATAAGTCTTCACAGGGAGGGGAAGAATGCATAGAGGAGAAGAAAGATACCGTGGGCATGAGACTGAACCGTATGAATATGGACGGAACAGGTATGGAAACCATTTTTGAATACCGGTATCCGGGTACTGACCGGCAAATCCTGGAGGATAAGCCGCCCTATCTGGGATTATATTATACGATCAGCGGCGGGGAGATTGTAGCCACAGTGTACAATGGCGGCGGAGACGGAACACATTTGGTCTATCGCATGAATGCGGACGGCAGCGGGCAGCACCAGATCGGGCAGATTCCCAAAGAATAGGCAGGAAGGAAGAAAATGGAGGGGCAGGACTAATTATTTACACACGTAATCCGATATATAATATGAAGAAACCCTATAAACAGTATTTGTCTGAAAGGCACGCAGGATAACTGTCGGCCGCATCGTGGACAGAGACGGTATCGTCAAAGGTGGTGCCGGCGGGTGTTTTCTGAGAAGCTTCGGGCAGGAGTCGCCGGGAATTA
>CAMWSA010000272.1 GCA_947176785.1 uncultured Lachnospiraceae bacterium | reverse complement strand
GCCAACAGTATAAACATGTATTTGCCCTCCTGTATTTTCTATCATTTTATAATAAAGTATAGCGTGTCCCCGCAGAAAAAACAACCTCCAAATAAAAATTTTCGGAAAAAATTTTCCATTTTTCTATTGACAAATCCCCCAAAAAAGAGTATCTTTTGAAATACCCTATATAGGACGGGAAGATCTTCTATTCTTCCCCAGGTATATCAGTTTTCAGGTGAATCTCCGATTTCGGAAGTTACCCATGATGCAGAGAACTTTAATGTAACAAACAGAGAAGTACATTGGCGTATTGACGAATACACAAGTGTATTGCCGCTTCCTTTTTGAGCAGACAAAGGGGAAAGAACAGTTAAAACAGAAAGGGCAGGTGAACTTTTTTTTCTACATGACAGATACGATACAGGCAGCAGCTGCGGCAGGCGCTATGGAGGCGGACCTGACTACGCTGCTGGGCAGACTGGTGGACGATTATTCCACCAAGAAGCAGCCCTCCCTGATCCAGATGAAAAAGGGACTGATCAGCAGGGAGAGCTTTCTGGGCGAGGTCACAGAGTATGCACGGCTTACTTACGGGGTCAGCCCGGAGCAGGCCGGTGAACTGACAGAACTGTTTGATCAGTATATCTTTGGATACTCCCGGATCTCGCCTTTGATTGACGATGCGGACATCTCGGATATCCGCATTGTCAGCCATGACAATATCCGCATCAAGAGACAGGGGCGGCGCATGGATGCAGGGATCAGCTTTTTGTCGGAGAAGGAGTACCGGCAGTTTGTGGACTATGTAGCCACAAAAAACCAGGTCAATATCTCCAATCTGAATGCCATTCAGCGCTTTACGGATTCGGACAGTCACCCCGACTTCATCCTGCGTTTCACTGTCTCCATGCCCTTGGTAAACACCTACAGCGAGCCTTATCTGTGCATCCGCAAAGTGCCCCGGGATTTCCCGGAGATGGAGGAACTGATTCGCCGGGGGATGCTGGACAGGGAGCTGGCGGAACTTCTGATCTGCCGTTTCCGCCGTGGCTCCACGCTGATCTGCGGCGGCAATTCATCCGGGAAGACTACGCTGCTGAATGCCTTGAAGGAGACTCTGCCGGATGATGTGGCTATTCTGGTGACTCAGCAGGCGGACGAACTGACTACGAAGCGGCATCCTGATATGATGTTTCTGCACTCTCTGCCGGGCAGTGGGGAGAGTCAGGTCAGCTATGATCTGAAAAATATCAGTATTGCGGGGTTGACTATGGATGTGGATTTTTTCATCATCGGCGAGGTGAAGGGGGATGAGGCGTTATATTTGCTGAATGCGGCCTATACCGGGCAGCTCTGTGCCGCCACTCTCCACGCCCCTGGCGCTGATAAGGCGGTGAGCAAGCTGGTGGACTATGCCATGTATGGCAGCCGCTACTCCCAGGAGGAGCTTATGAAGATGATGGAGTGTTTTACCACGGTGATTTTTATGGAGAAATACCAGGTGAAGCAGGTGTTTGCAAACCGGGGCTGGAACCGGGAGACCAAGGAGATGGACTATGAGCGATTATTTTAAAATACTGCTGTTGGCAGAACTGGCGGCAGGGTTCACGGCACTGTTTCTGTGGATCAGGCAAAATAGCATTCTGCATCAGCTGTGGCACAGGGCGTATGGTTCCCTGGAGACTGCCGCGTCCAGGAGGGTCTTGGACAACCGTCGCAGTCTGCAAATGCTCCAGAGAAAACGGAGTTTTTGGCAGCGAATGGAACAGAGGCTGCTGTACAGCGGTATCAGCAGGAGGTTTTCGTTCCTGACACCGGAGCTTTGGATTCTGGGAAATCTGGCGGCGGGTATGGCGGTATATTTTTTGGCGCTGCTGCTGGGAGCGGCCTGGCAGCAGGCCCTGTTGGCGGCAGGGGGACTATGGCTGCTTGTCTCTATGGCGGTGAATCAATGCATGAGCCGCAATTACAATGCCACGGACGAAAATCTCATGAAATTCCTGGATTTTCTGGGCAACTACAGCATTACCTCCGGTGAGATCACGGCAGTGTTAGGACAGGTCAGCCCCTATGTGGGGGAGCCTCTGCGGGGGGTACTGGATGCCTGCTATTATGAGGCCCAGACCTCCGGCGATACCAGCATTGCCTTGCTGGCTATGGCGGAGAAGCTTCAGCATCCCAAGTTCCGGGAACTGGTCAGGAATCTGGAGGTCAGCCTGCGGTACTCGGCGGACCTGACGGTGCTGGTGTCCCAGAGCAGGCGATCTCTTCGGGAGTACACCAGAATGCGGCAGGAGCGCAAATCCCTGGTGCGGGAAGCATGGGTAAATATCCTGATCCTGGGAGCCATGACCCTGGTAATCCTGAAGGCGCTGGAAGCCCTGGTGGGCATTCCGCTGTCGGAAATTATGCTCCACACCCTGCCGGGAATCGGCGCTCTCACAGTGATCGGCGTGATATTGCTGCTGTTCTACAGGCAGGTGCGGATGCTGGATCAGTAAGCCGACGTTATACTAATGACCGCCAGGCTTTTCCGATTCCCGCATGGCATATGTTGCATAATCGGACAGCATACGCCGTGCGGAAAGGGAAATCTAAGCAGTCGTGGGTGAAAAAGGATTTTCACCATCTGAAGCGGGCAGAGAACTTCCGGGAGTAGCCATGCAAGTCCGGCTCACAGCAACGGCTGTTTCGCAAAGAAGTTCTAAGTCTCACACTTGAAGAAATGCAGGACTTGCACAGCAAGTCCCAATGCGGTATTTTTCATTTCGGATTAGGGTCGCAGCGCAGCTGCGACATGGAGGTTAGTATAAAAGGGATGAGGGAGGACAATACGCAATATGGATTACATAACTATACATAGGATATTGCAGGGAATACAGTTGACAACGGCGCTGTTGATTGGCCTGGAGTGGATTTGCCTGTTGAACGGGGGAAATACGGGGGAAGTGGTGCTGCGTGCATACGACACTTTTTGTATGCACGCCCGCAGCAAAAAGAGCAGGTTGTGGGATTACGAGAAATGGGAAGAATTTCTGAGGGTGAACGGTGCGAGCTATCACTATGGTAAATGGATCAATCCCGTCAGTTATCTCACCCTTTGCCTGGTTCTGTCGGGCGCAGTCTTTTTGGCCGGGCTTTCCTGGGGGCTGCCTGTGGGCCTGGCCGGGGCGGTGTTGGCGGCGATTCTGCCGGGAATCCTGTTGGAACGCATGAACCGCCGGGACAATGAGGCCATGCTCACGGAACTGAACCTGGTGTACAATGCGCTGGCCATACAGATTCGGGCCGGGGTCTATGTCACGGATGCCCTGGCGGAGGTGTATGGCAGCGTGAAGCAGGCCCGGCTCAGAGACGGCCTGCAGACCCTGTCCGGCGATATCGTGATGAAGGCGGATCTGGATAAGGCGCTGGAGCGGTTTCAGGGACAATTTAGTAACCGCTATATCGATTCCCTGTGCATCACGATTTTGCAGGCCATGGAATCGGGGCAGGCAGTGGAACTGTTGGGCGATATTGCAGACCAGATCAAGGATATGGAGTTGACACTGCAAAGCCGCAGGAAGGAAAGGCTGGACCGCAGTATCACCTTTTATCAGCTGGGCATTTTCGCCGCCATCATTGCTGTAGTGCTGTATGCCTGCGTGGAGCATATGTTTATGAACAATATGTTTTGGAATTGACAGGATATTTTAATGACACGTTCCCCAAGAGATGCTGATCTATACTAACGAGCGTCAAGCTTTTTCATTTCCTGCACGCCTCCTGCCATATAATCGGGCAGCATGTGCCGTACAGGAAGGAAAAGCTAACCACCCATGAGTATATGTCATTGAGCCTCATAATGGCCTGTCACATAACACCGGCCCGGTGGGCGGGAACTTGCGGAACGCAACGGGCAGTGAAAAGATCTCCGTCAAGGCTGAAATATGCGGGCTTTTAGTTTGGCCCTGCCTTTTTGAGGCAAAAGGGTGGTTAGATAAGCCCAAGAAAGGGAGGTAAGAGTCTATAGCTCGGGAAAGCTTTGATCATACTGGGGGTGTGCCGGATTTGGGCATATAAGGCTGACACTGCCACTCAAAATTAGATAACTCGTGTACCTAAAATATAGTACTTCAAGTACTTGAACTGAGACAAAAACCAGTTATACACAGGAGGGAAAATAAATGGAAAGATATCATATGTTATGGAACATTTTATACAGTAAAAGGGGAAAAAAGTCATCCGGCCGCATCAGGGCAGAGAGGCTGCGCAGCGTCCTGGCCGGCAAGAGCAGCGGAATCGACGGGCTGCTGGTGACGGTGGGACTATGTATCATCGCCCTGCTGCTCTGCGTGGTAATGAAGGACAGGCTGGAGATATTTATCAGAACGATTGTAGACGCGCTGACCGCCAAGGCCACGGGAATACTGGGTTAGGAGGCGGCGTATGGGAGGAAAGCGGGAAGGCTCCACGCTGGATTTCCTGTCGGTCTGTATCTGCATCCTGGCTATGTCCATAGTGGTGACAGCATATTTTCACTGCAGCGACCTGCTTCTGCGTAAGGGGCAGGTCAGCCAGGTGGCCAGATGTTATATCCTGAAGATGGAGACGGTGGGATGTCTGACGGAGGGAGATAAGAACCGGCTGTTGGCAGAACTGCAGACCATCGGAGTGCAGGGGATTGATCTGACCGGGAGTACCATGAACCCCGTGGGTTATGGGGACTCCGTCATCCTGCACATCCGGGGAAAATTACAGGGAAGAATGTGGGGAGGAAATCATGATCTGTTTCAGTCGGTTTTCACGGTCCGGGAGGTGCCGGTGGAAGAGATTCGCATGTCCACCGCAAAGCATTAACGGCCCGGATCTTGACGGCAGGGAACTGTCTGCCTGCAATGGGCTTCCCGCCCGCAGGGGGCAGGTGGATGTGGTTGCGGCGATGTTTTTCTTCTTGATGGTGCTGATAGTGGCGCTGTTTCAGTTCAAAGCCTATGCCTATATGGTGGCGGGGGCTTATGTGGAAGATGCCCTGGCGGCCTCAAATCTGGCATCGGCATTGATTGATGTGGAGGAATACGGCAGGAACCACAATGTACGGATTGGGGATACGCAGAATTCCTTCCGGGTTTATCGGGATGCGCTGCATTACAATCTGGCACTGGACGGGGAGGGCAACAGCGCCAGGGAGGAGCTGCTGGCCGGAAAGGTGCAGATACAGGAATACATTGTCTACAATGTGCTGGAGCAGGAGGTACAGATCACTGCCTACGACGGGGAAGGAAACTGTCTGAGGCAGGAGACGGCCCAGCCTGGGAGTATCCAAACGCCGGACGGCGTGTTGGTGGAGCATACAACCATATACAGCCGGGTAGGATTCCGGGTCAGGGGGCTCCTGGGGCGCACCATTGACGCAGAGAAGGAAAAAAGCGTAGATATAGCGAGGAGTGAAAGTGAGGAATAGGGTGAAAAAGAATTTTCACCATCCTGATTTGAGTACACGCTGAAGCGTGCGAAAGGGAGTAAGGGTGAAAAAGAATTTTCACCATCCTGATTTGAGTACACGCTGAAGCGTGCGAA
>CAMWSA010000271.1 GCA_947176785.1 uncultured Lachnospiraceae bacterium | reverse complement strand
ATGCAGTCTGACATGCGTTTTTTCTAGTACTATGGGCTTAAGGTGTGGGTGAGGCGGTGGAAGAAGAGGCTACGGAGGTAGAGACGGTGGAGCGTTTAGGAAGCAAAATAGCCGGATTGCAGATGCATCGAAGGAAGTCGTTTTTGATCCTGCTGGCCATAGAGTTGTTGGTGGCAGGGCTGGCTGTGGCAGGGCTGTTTGGGAAAAATGCAGTGTATGAGTATGATGCGTCCACGGCGGCCACACTGGGAGTATATGATCCGGAGAGAGGCGCCTGTGTGGCCGACCCGGAGTCCGGGCAGCAGGAGGATTTTGTGGTCTTTCGGAATCTGTCGATCCCGGCAGGAACCTATGAGGTCCGGCTGCTCTATGAGACAGACGTGGATGACGTCAACATGTGCAGGGTGAGTGATACCACAATAGGCTTTAAGCACCTTTTCACAAATGGGGAGGTGTTATACAGCGGGCTGCAGGAAACGGATTTTATGATGTGGCTGCTGCGGGATACGAAAGGGATGGAGGTGCGTGCCGTCTACAGCGGCGGGAACCTGGCCGTGAAGGGGTTGGTCCTGGCGCAGAATAATGCCCTGCAGCGGATCTGGCTGTCTGTGGTGCTGGCGGCCGGCCTGCTGATAGACGGCGTCTGGCTGTGGCGCGCCTGGGACAGGCAGTACGGGATTTCAAATGTCAATAAGACAGTGGTCTTTGGCCTGGGGCTGATCACGGTCTTTGCCTCCCTGCCGCTGATGATGGATTATATTCTTTCCAGCGGGGACGTGGGTTATCATCTGATGCGGATAGAGGGCTTGAAGGACGGAATCCTGTCGGGGCAGTTCCCGGTCCGTATTGCCCCCAGGTGGGTGCAGGACTATGGCTATGCGGACGCTGTCTTTTACGGGCAGACACTGCTTCTTCCGGCGGCATTGTTTCGGATGATTGGCTTTACGGTGACAACCAGTTACCGGCTGTATATCCTTTGCGTCAACCTGGCTACGGCCTGGCTGTCTTACCGGTGTTTCCGCAAAATTTTCGGGCATCCCCATATCGGCCTGCTCTGTAGTATGCTTTATACGCTGTCTCTGTACCGGCTGTTTAAGCTATACATGCGTGGCTCACTGGGGGAGACGCTGGGCATGATGTTCCTGCCGCTGATCGCCTATGGCTTCTGGCGGATCTTTACGGAGGATCACCGGGCGAAGGCGTATAGATGGTGCTTTCTCCCGCTGGCAATCGGCCTGGCCGGCATAATACAGACCCATATGCTGACCTGCGAACTGGTGGGAGGATTTACGGTTCTTTTGTGCATTCTGCTGTGGAAAAGGGTGTTTCGCAGGGAGACTTTTCTTGCTCTGGCTAAGACGGTGATATGCGCCCTGCTGCTGGCGGCATGGTTTATTGTCCCTTTTTTGGACTATATGATTACCGGGGATTTTGTGATACAGCATGTCTATGAGAGGACGATACAGGAGAGGGGGCTGTATCTGGCCCATCTGTTTTCCGTCTATCCCTTTTACGGCGGCAGCGTATTCCCGGCGGAGGACGGGATGGTAAACGCCACGCCGGTGGGCATCGGTTTTGCCCTGCTGGCATGTCTGCTGCTGTGGTGCTATCTGCTGGTACTGGGCAGGAAGACATTGCGGGAGCGGGGCAAATTGGAGGAGAAATATGTGGCGCTGGGCAATATCGGGCTGGGATTCGCCGTGCTTGCCATGTGGATGAGCCTGTCTGCTTTTCCCTGGAACAGCATCCAATTCCTGCACAGGATTACAGCCACACTGGTGTCCAGCCTGCAGTTCCCGGAGCGGCTGTTGATGATCGCAGGGACCGGCGGGGTGCTGGTGGCGGGGGTGTTGGCCCTGGCGGCCTTCCGTCAGGCGAAGGCGGGCTGGAAAATCGGTTTCTGTGGTGTGATGGCAGGGCTGACGGTGCTGACCAGCCTGTTTATGCTGGATGGCCTGGTGCGCAATACTAATTTCGTAAAAGTATATAATGCCAGGGGAATGGGCAGCGGATACATTGCCGGGCAGGAATATCTTCCCTATGGGACGGACGCCTCGCTGCTTTATTGGAGGCCGCCCATAGCCGGAGGAGCTGTGGAGACGGAGGGCTGGGAGCAGGGGCCGCTGTCGGCGGAGGTAAGCTGCCGGAATCCGGGCGGTGAGGACGGCAGCCTGAATCTGCCCCTGCTGTATTATAAGGGCTACCGGGCCTGGGACAGGGATACGGGGGAGAGGCTGACAGTGTATGCCGGCGAGAACAATACGGTGCATGTGAACGTGCCCGGGGGCTATGAGGGAACCATATGTACCGCTTTTGTAAGTCCCTGGTATTGGCGTCTGGCGGAAGCCGTGTCTCTGGCCTTTGGCATAGGGCTGGCTGTCCGTTACCGGGCGGCACGGAAAAAAGCAGGGAAATGATATCGTCGGCACAGCGGGAGTTTGGCTGGAAGAAACCCCGGATGGCTACGAAGAGGGAAGTATATAAGGGACGGGAAAGGCGGTGCGGAATATGCGTAAAATTGCGATTATAACAGCCAGGGGCGGCAGCAAGCGGATTCCCAGGAAGAATATCAGGGAGTTCTGCGGCAAGCCCATACTGGCTTATTCCATAGAGGCGGCCAGGGAGTCCGGGCTGTTCGACACAGTGATGGTGTCCACGGAGGATGAGGAGATTGCCGGGATTGCAGGGCAGTACGGGGCGGAGGTTCCTTTTTACCGCAGCGAGCGGACGGCAGGGGACTTTGCAGGCACCAACGATGTGCTGCTGGAGGTGCTGGAGGAGTATGAGAGGCGGGGGGAACACTATGACCTGGGCTGCTGCATCTATCCCACGGCCCCCTTTGTGACGGCGGGCAAGCTTATAGCCGCCATGGGGCAGCTGGAGGGCAGTGACGCGGATACTTTGATACCGGTGGTGGGCTTTTCCTACCCGCCCCAGCGGGCCATGATTGTGAAGGAGGGGCGGCTGGTATTTGAATATCCCCAATATCTGGACAGCAGATCCCAGGATCTGGAACCTCATTATCACGATGTGGGGCAGTTTTACCTGTTTTATACGGAAGCCTTTCGCCGGAACAGAAAACTGATGGTGGGCAATATTCTGCCCTATGTGGTGTCGGAGATGGAAGTGCAGGACATAGACAATGAGACGGACTGGGAGATTGCGGAGATAAAATACCGGTTTATGAGGGAGCGGACGTGATGACGGCAGGCAGTCGGAAAACGGGATTTGTACCCACGACCACTAAGGTCTCCAAAAATCGAATCCGTCGTGGGTATAGCAGGAGAAAATGCATAGGTCTGTTCCTGTTTTTCTTTCTGCTGGCGATCAGCCAGTATATCGGATGGAAACTGACAGAAGAGGGAAATATCCGGTGGACCCTGTGGGGGACGCTGCTCTTGCTGGCAGCAGGCGTGGCGGTCGGTGCGGCGGCCAGTCTGGGCATCCTGGCGCTGGAAGGGCTGGTGGCCCGCCGGAACCCTGGTATCCCGGAAGGGGAAGGACAGGAGACCAGCCAAAATGGCGGCGCTTCGGAAGGGGAAAGGCAGGCGACCAGCCAAAATGGCGGCGCTTTGGAAGGGGAAAGGCAGGCGACCAGCCAAAATGGCGGCGCTTCAGAACGGGGCAAACGGATCACCAGCCTGTATTCTGGCCGGGAGAAAAAGGCACCGGCAAGAGCCGGGGAATTGCCGGGGCCGCTTCCCTGCTTTGGCCTGGCGCTGGCAGCCATGCTGCTGTGCTGGCTTCCGGGGTATCTGGCCTATTATCCCGGAATCTGTGCCTATGATATAACCGTTCAGATGGGGCAGATTGTGGGCGGTTCCTACGGAACCCATCATCCCTTGGCACACACCCTGCTGGTGGGGCTGTTTGTGAAGCTGGGCAGTGGTCTTAGGGATGTGAACACAGGCATTGCCCTTTATACGGCTTTTCAGATGCTTTGTCTGGCGCTTGCCTTCGGGGCGGGGATTGCCTGGTTGAGGTCTCTGAAGGTGAGGGCCATATGGATTGTGCTGACATGGGCCTGGTGCTGTCTTTTTCCCTTTCATATTTATATGAGTATCACTGTGACCAAGGATGTGTTTTTTACCGTGTTTTTCCTGCTGCAGATGATCTGCTTCTGCCAGATCCTGCGCCGGGGAGAGAACCGTCTGGGCTGGGGGCGGTGGGATGTGGCTTATCTATCGGCTGCTATAGGGATGGTGCTGTTTCGAAACAACGGCAGATATGCGCTGCTTGTGGCGGTATTTTTCCTGGCTGTGGGATGTATCCGCCGCCACGGCAGACGCAGGCTGGCGCTGCGGCTGCTTATAGGCACGCTGGCGGGCATTCTGGCAGGCAGCCTGGGGCTTTCCCTGCTGTCCGGAGGCACGGGGGCCCAGCAGGGGGATAAGCGGGAGATGCTGAGTATCCCCATCCAGCAGCTGGCCCGCACCATGCTTTATCACGGCGGTGTGGGTGTGCTGCCGGAGGATGATGCCACCATGGAGGAGCGGGACAGGCAGCTGATAGACGATTTCCTTCTGGATGAGGCTTACCGGGAGTACAGGCCGGATATTGCGGACCCGGTGAAGAGACATACCTACACCTATGTGGTCCGGTATCGCACCAGGGAATTTCTGGATACTTACCTGGGGCTGCTGGCCCGTTATCCGGGGGATTATGTCAATGCAGCATTTGCCGTGAATATGGGATATTATTATATAGGGGATGTAAGTCACGCCCATATCAACGAAAACGGCCTGGATCGGGGGCTTGGCTATATCCAGACCCGGTGGGCGGAGCAGGAACTGGCGGACTATGGTATCTACAAGGATTCCAAATGGGAGGGCCTGCATGAGGCCATGGAGCGCTATGCGGATGAAAACGTTTATCTGCGCGCTCCGGTGCTGCGGGCGGTTATGGTTCCGGGGGTCTATCTGTGGATATGGCTGCTTTTGGCGTTGTATTTGTGGGTGCGGAAAAAATATATGCTGATGCTGCCGGTCAGCATCATCGCGGGATACTACCTGACACTGGTGTTGGGGCCTACGGTGCAGCTTCGGTATCTGTATCCCGCCATGGTGGCTGTGCCGTTTATGCTGCTGTTTGTGAAAGCGGAAAGCAGGGGCGGCTGTTGATCGCCGGTACTGGCGGAACGGCGGGGGGGCAGATGCGGAGTCATATTGACGACCGCTGAGATGTTCCAATTTCTGCACCGCACATGCTGCATAATCGGGCAACCAGCCATGCAGGGAGGAAAATCTAATCGGGCGTAAGTACAAAATAGGAGTACATGATGAGCAAGAAGATTGCGGTTCTATCCAATGTAAATATGAATTATGTAATCCGCCTGCTGAAGAAGGATTATCAGGTATACGAGGCGGAAGGATATGGCAATGAACTGGGCCTGTTGATGAATGAGCAGTCTTCCTACCATGCCTTTGCCCCGGAAATTACATTCCTGATAATGGATCTGATGGAGCTTTTGGGACATGAACTGTATCTGCCGGCGGCTGGGGGGCGGGAGGATGAGAACGGTCATTTGGGAGAGCTTGGAGAGGGAGATGCCGG
>CAMWSA010000270.1 GCA_947176785.1 uncultured Lachnospiraceae bacterium | reverse complement strand
AAAGAAAAGCTGCGCCATAGCCTTGGCCAGCCATCGCGCAGCGATTTTGTTCAATCATTATTTATCTGAATGTTACGTTAAGATCCAAAGCCTTCTGTGCTGCTTCAAGTATAATCTCTTCAACCGCCTCCGCATAGGCATCCTCGTCAAGTATTGCGATGTTGAAGTACAACATTGAGTTCTGTAAGAAATTCTGGAACTTGCCCCCAAAACTAAATGCTACTCTCTCTGCTTCCTGGATAGCCTTATAGAATAACAGAAGACTTACAAGATCCTTTGGATTGACATAAGTCTCAACCATCTTCATATACTTTTCATCAGCTTCCTGAGTACGCTTTGCTCCTGTTACATTCAAAGTCTGGAATACAACTGAATGAATGAACTCGGGTGATGCAAAATTACGAAGGTTAGCAGTAAAGTTAATTGAGAAGGACTTACAGTTATAGAAGTACCTTTCGTCGATATTTGATGTGTAACCCTCGCCATTTCTAAGCCTACGGCGCAATGCATTGTAGGCATTGCCGTGAGGAATCCTACCAAGACTAAGCGCAATATCCGCCATACCAGGCGAAAATACCTTCTTGTCGGTAGAGTTATCAGTAGCATGAACATGAATGAGTTCCTTAAGACGCTCTCTATTGATAACCGGTGTAGGAAACTCGCCTTCCCTTGGTTCGAACTTAACCTTGTCCGCATTCTCTTCAAGCGACTTAGCCATTGCCTCAAGCATTGCCTTGTATGTTACAAGAACATTGAAAGGCTTCACAAATGCAGGAGGGAAGCTCGCATCACGCTTAAGGTAACAAGCAAGTGACTGGATAGGCATGCGCTTCTTGGCCTTTACCTGAGCAGCAGTAAGGTCTTCATTCAGTTCTTTCATTCTATCAGTGATGCTTTCATGAAGGGCCTGCTCGGTAAACTCTTTATCATCAAATGCATCCAGCGAAAGAGGATTATCAAAATCCTGCTTCTGAAGTGACGCAATATACAAATCAAGTTTGTTATGTATCATAAATACCGGAATCTGCTTACTGAAATTCTTAAGCGCGTCACGGTAGAGTTCACCAATCTTCTTCTCGTTTGTATCTCCCTCAAGCGGTACAACCATAGCTATTGCATCAACATCACCCTTATAAAGAAGTTCATTACAATAGTCAGTATTCTCGTCTTCGGTTATATCTGAGTGATACAAGCCTCTCGTATCAAGAGTTGCAAAGACAATGTTATCATTGCTATCTCTGAATACCTTATTAGTAAGTGGATTCTCGGAAATCATCTTCGAGAATGCTGGATTCATAGGGACATAAATAACTATCTCACTGCACAAAACTTCAAGTGACAAGCGCTGTCCAGCCTGCAAATTATTAGCAGTAAACATAGCACTTATGAAGGTGCTATCCGGATCATCCAGCATGATATCTTTGCAGTAATAACCATCATTTGAAATATTCTCCTCATCAAAATAGGTGAAGAATACTTTTGCTAGATGGCCGTTCAAAGTCTCCCAGATGTTCCAAAGATCCTGCTTAAAAGCATCTCCTTGCATATCCATATTACGCTCAACTCCCTGCTGAAGCGCTGACATGAATTTCTTGCTATTCTCCTTAACTTCAACAACAGACATCTCATTCTTTACAGTATTATAGATGCTGTAATTGCACTTATGGAGTTCGTGATCATGGTATAATGCAATAACCTCTGAGATGAACTGTTCCTTCTGTTCCTCGCCAAGAAGGGAAAGAACTGCTTTAACATTATTGCGTTTTGTAAGCTGTTCTCTAAGAGCTTCCTCTAGGACTTCTTCATCCTTGCCAATAATGGAAGTGGCTACTTTTCCGAAGTCCTTAACTACTTTTGCGATTGTCTTTGCTACAATCTCGGTGAACAGGTTTCTGCTAAAAGCATTCTCGTCTCGCTTTACAGCAACAACCATCCTGTCATCATACTCTGTTGTGAAGACCATAAGACGCTCATTAAGAGTAGAGTTTGTATTTCCTACACCTTCAACAAGGATCTTACGAGCCAACGAAGCTGCAGGTACTGTTCCAATCTCGGTTTTACCATCTCCAGTACCGCCTAAAAGTTCCAGCACCCTAACGTGGGGCTTCATAATATTGTGGTTAGCATTCATCTCTGCTACCTCCTTGAAATAAAGTATTCAAGCAATAAAAAATCCATATCAATCCGAACGAATGATATGGACATAGTATACTTGAATAAAAGAAGGCACTAATAAAAAAGCTTCTATCTATACGTTATCCCATTTCTGTCGGATTGGTTTGACGGTGAGTGTTCCGTCTACTACTAAAACAAAACATGGATTAATTATTAACTTGTTATGCATATATTACATCCATGGAACATACTTGTCAATAGAATTTGCAAATTATTTTAGCTTAATTCAAAGTTTTTCAAAGCTAATACTATATGTTTTACAAATGCCTTGACAAACTCTATATATTGCGCTAATCTAGTTTTGTAATTGATTTTTGTGCGTATCCCTTGGGAGATGTAGCTATTTGGCTGTAAGCGGAAGTGAATGCCGCATTGCACACGTTGTAAAGATTGTATTTGTGCCAGTAGTACCACTATACCCTTTGGGCAGTGGATTGCTGGCTTTTTTATTTTTCGGGTACTATCCCACATAGCGAGAATGACTTTGGTCCATAAGCGATTATGGACGCCAGACGATGGTTTCAAGTCATTCCCGCTTTTTTTGCGTGTGCAATGAGCCAAACGGACATGCTTGCATGTCCAGTTGGCGAATGCCGCGACAGCGAACGCAGTGAGTCTGCCCAAACGCCGCATACGGCTTTGAGGATAAATCATTTACAGGAAAGGAAGGCAGAGAGAATGAGCATGAAACAGGAAAAAAACATGGGGAGCTGGATCAACCAGCATCCCGGCCGCCCGGACTACAAGGCGGACAGCAGGAGGGTGAACGGGCAGTACCGCAATTCCCGGATGGTCTGCAGGACAGCCAATCTCCCCCGCAGGGCGAGAAGGGGGGTCTGACAGGTGCCGGAAAACGTAGGACAGAGGACAAGGCACACCCCTTTAGTGGCCGTGGAGACAGAAAACCTGTCCCGGGAGGAATGGCTTGATTACCGACGCCAGGGGATCGGCGGCAGCGATGTGGCGGGCATCATGGGGATATCCCCTTTCCGGACGGCACGCGACATCTATTATAGTTTATTACAAGTATTACGAAGTGGTCTATATCCTCTTCCACACCGGGATGCGTATTTCGGAATTCTGCGGCCTGACCCTGCGGGATATCGACCTGGAAAACAAGGTCATCAATATCGACCACCAGCTCCAGCGGACTTCCGACATGAGGCTGGTCATTGAATCCACCAAGACCAATGCCGGGACAAGGAAACTGCCCATGACAGAAGACGTGGCGCAGTGCTTCCGGGCGATCATCGAGGACAGGGAAGAGCCAAAATGCGAGAGGGTGGTGGACGGCTATGCGGGATTCCTTTTTACGGATAAGAACGGCTACCCGGAAGTGGCGATGCATTGGGAACACCGATTCAACCACATGGTCAAGCGGTACAATGACATTTACCGGGTGCAGATGCCGAATATCACTCCCCATATTTGCCGCCATACCTATTGCAGCAACATGGCGAAATCCGGCATGAACCCCAAGACGCTACAATACCTGATGGGGCATAGCGATATCGGCGTCACGCTGAACACCTATACACATCTTGGCTTGGAGGATGCCACGGACGAACTGCGGCGGATGGAGGAACTGGAGAATGCCAGAAGGGAGCTGGAAAAGAATAAGGAAGAGAAGCCCGTTTCACAGAAAATGTTCCGAGCAATCTGATTTTGCGCCCTGCTTCGGCAGGGCATTTTTTGATGAACTATAAAGAGATATATTGTACATATTGATTAGACGCTTTATAATAGGTATTTAGGAAGGGTCGTGAAAAATCGTGAAGGCTAAGGAAGGATATATTCAAGATGATAAAAATATTATTCGTCTGCCACGGCAACACGGTGGATAGCTGGGAATTAGCGGGATTTGTGGGGCAGAACAGGGTAAAGTGCGGCATTTGGGACGGTGGGGTACTACGGTTTTACTACGAGTGAGGAAACGAAAAAAGAGCCTGCATTTCAAGCACTTTTTTCGTGATTTTGTCACTTTGCAGTTACAGTTCTGTATTCATTTCTTTTGCTTCTGTCGGCAGGCATTTTCCCAAGAACATGGCTTTGCAGTCGGAAAGCCCAAGTAGGTAGGCGAGCATCCCATACCGGGAAACAAGTGCATTCTGCTCGCTGACGTAGTAATCAATCAGCAGCCGGATATCCACTGGCAGTCCAATCCTTTCCAGCCTGCCAGAATATTCATCAGACTTCCGGACAATCTCCTGATATTCCCCGTCACTATTTGTGATGTCATTCATGATGCCGTTCATGCGGACGACCATGAGCTGGTATAACGCAGAATCCTTTTCCATCCAATCCCTCCCTTCGTGGTGTCGTATCTTAACTCTGTTTTGGCGGGTTGGCAAGAGGGAAAAATTAGTTATAAAAAATTCATAAAACTTTTGTTGCATAAACCGATATAAGATAATAAAATAGAGACAGGAAAGTATGAATTGTAACGGAAGAACCATACTAACAAAGGAGGTGTTTATTATGGCAACTTCAAGTATCACAAAGAATTTTGTCATTTCCGGCAAGGAACAGGTGGAGATGTTTATTAACGCGATTGAAGAATCTGCCAAAAACCGTCCTGTTAATATACCAGTGGCAGCAAACGAGATAACAGACGAAGCAGAACTGGTGGAATTTATGACAAAATGGGAGAAAGCAAATGTTGGAAACAGATAAATATTCAGTTATCAACATTCGGCGTTATCTTAACAGTGATAATCCAAAACTCGGGGAGAGCAGGCTTCTTCAAGTTCTCTCCGGTTTTTCTTGTCCGAGGAATCCGGATGTTGAGCGTTTTTTGAAAAAAAGCTCAGTAGAGTTTACGAAAAAGAACCAGTCTGTTACCTATCTTGTATTTGATATAAGCAGTATGGTGCTGGTGGGGTATTTTACCCTTGCCTTAAAACCTTTAACAGTAAGGGGAGAAACAGTAAGCAATAGCGTAAAAAGAAAGCTGCTACGTGTCAGTGAATTGGATGAAAAATCAGATACATATACCATGTCAGCATACCTTATAGCTCAACTTGGCAAAAATTTTACCAACGGTGCAGAGAATAAAATCTCTGGCGAAGAATTGCTGGTACTGGCATGGAATAAAATCAAAGAGATACAGTATCTGGGCGGCGGCATGGTAACATTTTTAGAAGCGGAAAATGAGGAAAAACTGTTATCATTTTACCGTGACAATCGTTTTTCACAGTTTGATACCAGACAGACCGCATCGGATACGGACGAATCGCATGAGTTGGTACAGCTTTTAAGACTGCTTTAATGACTGCGCCGCAGAACTGTAGTTATGCTAAAAGCAAGGGGGTTTAGCGTCAAAAGCGCAATTTGTCGAACCGCAATTTGGGTGGGGTAAATTCCTCATAGGTGGGGTAAATGGGGTAAAGAGGGGTAAAAGTCATCAG
>CAMWSA010000269.1 GCA_947176785.1 uncultured Lachnospiraceae bacterium | reverse complement strand
TGGTACTTTGGGCCCCTATATCCATTTCTCGATTACAGTTTGCGGAAACTCAAGCCCTTATACTTACTTTTACGCTATTCTCCTGTTTACTGGGTAGTTCAAGGGGGCATCAGACTGAACCCCGCCCCCGTCCACAGATACAAACAAATCAGGTAATACCTGTCAGTAAATGCTCCTGCCTGCAAGGCCTTCTCTTTATCCTGCTGTGACAAGTGAAAATCCTTCCTCACATTGCGTACAATTAAAAATGATTTTGTGTTTTTTACAAGGGTGAAGGAACCACACGTTTGGTTTTCCTGCTGGGTTTCCGGGCATTCTTCCCCACATATGGCATCTGTTTGGGGTTGTGTCTCTGCCTGGGGTTGCTCCTTTGCCTGGGGCTGTTCCTCTGTTTGTGGTCGCTCCTCTGCTTTCCACCGTTCTCTAGCTTCTTTCTGCTTTTTCAGTGTCTCAAAACTGATATATCCTGTCTGACACCTTTCCTGGCCTGCTTCATCTGTACTCTCCTGTTTTGCTTCTGCCACTTCACCTTCTTTGGCACAGCCTCCGGAACTGTCACTGCCATCCGGCACCGTCCCGCCTTCCAACAAAACAAGCGTATACAGGTTGCTGGTCTGCCCTTTATTCTTCTCACGGAAACGGGCATCTTTCTTGATATATCCAGAATCCAGCAATTCATGTAAGGCACGCTTTACAGTAGATACAGAAATATGCAGCTGTTCCGCCATGGTGGGAATGGCCGGAAAGCAGGTCAGCTCCTGATTGGAGCGGTCAATCAGATAAATCAATACCGATAATGCACGGCTTTTCAGCGTGCTTGCATATGCCTGTTTTTTCAGTTCCGCCTGTTTTGTCATCATTTCAAATTCCTCCTGCCCAAAATCTTTTCTATCAATGTTGAAGAGCCATGTCGGTATTTTCCGTACCCTGCATGGCTCTTCTTTTGCATTATTCTACAATAAAACCAACGTGTTTTGGTTTCTCTTTTCTCGTTAATCCACTCTCGAAACCATTCTGCTTTCAACCTGCGATATATTTCGCAATCAAGTTCTTATACTGCTTCGCATTACAGTCACTGTCCGTCAGTTCCGGCTGGTACTCCGAAAACATCACTTTATGGTAATCATTCTGCAGGGCATCCGCCAGATCGTTCTTCATTCCCTCTGCCACAAAAGGGCAGAGAAGATGTGCATAAACTCCCGAAAGGGATGCCTGCAGGCGGACGGTAAAGCCCAACTCATAGGGCTTTGTGCCGCATACCAGAAGCCGGATGTCCACGCGCTCCAACAATTCCCGCTTGCCTGTAAAGTCGCTCCCCAGATCATACACCACAAAATTCACATCCTCCTTGGGCTTGGTACTCCGGTAATGCACCCCTTCAAACTGCCAGCCTTCCTCTTCTGTTTCCATCTCATACCCACGAGCCAGAGCTGCCAGATGGCCGCCTGCATGGGCTTCCACATAACACACGGATGCACCCACACGGGCCAGCCATGCGCTTAGTCCCACAGCTGCGGTGGTGACTCCGATTCTGGACTGGGAGCCAACCACAGCCACCGCCACATTCTTACAGTCAAACCGGTAATGCTCCTGCCCGCCTGGTCTGTCCGGCCTTTCCTTTGCCGCATACCGTGTCATACCCTGGTCGCTCAAACACTCCCTGATCTCCTGCTGAATCTCCCTAATCTCCGTATCACACACGATATTCCCCACACCGCAGTCAAGCAGCGCCTGAAACAGCGGGTCAGCCTGCATAAGCCCCTCGCAAATGACCGTCACCCTTGCAGAGTACATGGTAAGAAACTCCTGGATGGCCTGTGCAAATTCCTCGTCCGTATCTCCGAAAGCGGGGCGGTCAAGCACCACATTTGTAAAGTGGGCAAAGCTGCGCATATCATAGACCACGAACTGTTTCAACACGAAATTCCCCACCATCTTCTTGACGGGCATCCCGCTGTCCGGCTCATAAAAGCCGGTAAAGTCCAGAAGATTGGTATGCTGGGTGGATGATAAATATAAAATCATATCCTTCTGCCTCCTGTTATCTTCCGATTGCCCAGTAAGGGCCGCCGGACCCTGCCGCCTTGTTGGATTCGTCCATAATAATGGATAAATCCCACTCCTGTTCACTCCTGCCGTAGCTTGCCGGGTCTGCCACCAGTATCTTCCCTCCACTGGTCACACCCCGCAGGACAATGAAATGCCCGCCTCTGGTGAAGTGGCCTTTGCTCATAATCACCACCACCAGTTTCCCGGAAGAAAGTGCGTCCACAATCCCCTGGGCATCCAGATTCTTCTCGCAGGGCAGCCCGTAGGCGGCTGCCGCTGCCGGGATCAGGCTGTGGTAAGAACCGTTGCCCTCACAGCGGTGTCCGTTTGCCACAGACCACCGGGCCAGCTCCACCGGGTCATGGGCCTCCCCGGTCAGGGTGGATATTACGATCGCCATGGATGTGGGGCCGCATCCGCCCTGTCCGATGGTGCTGGATATGCCGTACATCACATCCGCCCAGCGCTCATCCATCTGATTGTAATACATGACCTCCATGCCGCCGTCCGTGAACACCACGCCCTCATAGGACTGGCCGCTGCCACTGATATAGTCCGTGTCATAGATGCCGATGTTCTGGTTATAGCCATACTCCTGCTGAAAGGATTCAATGGCCGTAATCTCGCTGTCCCCTAGCGCCCACTCCACAAACAGGGAGACAGGACTGGTGAGCAGGTGGACGATAAAGGCGATGAGCAGCAACAGAAACAGGACAGGCGCCAATACAGCGATAAGCAGACGTTTCCGCGCCTGCTTATCCGCTGCTGCCTGAACTGCCAGCTGTGCCAGTATTTTTGCCGTTACCGGGTCAACTGCCATACAAACTCCTTTCTTCCCAGCCCATGTCCGAACCTTTCTCTTCTACATTCTTTCTCATGCACAAATGCCAAAATTTAATGCTGGATATCATTTTCATCATTACCGCCCTCCTGCCCTGCCCATGTAGAGCATCTTGTATTCCGGAATCTCAAAGCTGATGTGCAGGCGTTTGGCTCCCACCATAAACAGGGCATGTCCCCGCTTCCTTGCCAGTAACAGCTCCTGTTCCGCCTCCGTCAGATCATAAAGGTCTGCCGTTTCCTTCAGATTCTTTCCATCCGTCCCCATGAGCACCTTATAGCAGGGGATGTCAAGGAGCGCCTGCCCATACTGCTTAATGCTCTCGCTCAAAAAATCCACAATGCTGTGGGAAATGATAGCCAGGGCGCCCTCATACTTCCTCGCCCGTTTCATCACATTCCGCAGGTACACAAGGGATTGGGGCACTTTCTGGTCAATCATCAGATATGCCTCGTCACAGATTAAAAGCACCCGTTCCTCCCGGTTCCGGCTCATCTGCTCCCAGCACCAGGTCAGGATGTTAAAATACTGTGTCCGTTTGATATGGTCGCTGGTCTCCTGCAGGGCATTGGTATCCAGCACAATAATGGAACCACTGCCGTTATCCTCCCCGGCTCCATCCTTGATACTGCTTTTACCGTTCCAGATAAAACTGTCGGAACCCTCTGCGATATCGTATAAAAGCAATGCCAGATCCGCATACACCTGGCGGTCAGCTTCTTCCTCTGCTTTTTTCTGAACCAGCTGATAAAGGTCGGAAAAAACAGGAAAATCCTCCGCTTTCAAAAGGGAAATGTCTGTCTCCCAGATAATTCCGAAATTCCGGTACAATTCAATGAGACATTTCTTCAGCACAGCCCTCTGCATATCCGTGATGGACGGAATATAGAGGTTGAAAAAGATTTCCAGGTTCTTCATATGCATGGCCAGCTCACTGAGCTGGCCATTGCCAGACTCATTCATCCCATACCCCTCGTCCCGGTACAGGCGGTCGGCCTCTTTCTCCTGTTCGTCATCACGGGGCGAAGGACGAACCTGCAGGGGGTTAATCATGCCTGCCGAACCTCCCACAGCGTTGATCCAGTCCCCATTCAGATTGAAACACAGGTCTTTATATTCGGATTCCGGGTCTACTACAAGAATTTTTGTTCCTTTCATAAACTCGGACAGAATGATATGCTTGATGGCCGTGGACTTGCCCACACCGGAATTTCCCATAATGACAAAATTGCTGTTGGTGCGGTCTCCGCCCCGGCGCCAGGTATCCACAATCACCAGTCCACCGCTGGTATCCTGGGCAAAGTAGTATCCCTCCCCATCATTGAATCCACTGCTGGCAAAAGGAAATCCACCTACAAAAGTGGAGATTGGCACAATTTTTTGCAGGATACTCTCAATCTTGGCATTGGTGGGAAAGGACGGGGAAATGTGCCGGAAGCTCTCTTTCTGCAGGTTGGGGATTACCCGCATCTTGCATTTCATAACGCTCACCATGCTCTCCGCACGGCGGCACACCTTTTTGAAAGTCTTTTCGTCCTTTGCAATGGGCATGACCGACACGCTCATCAGTCCCACGGTCTCACCCTCCCGGTCAATCTGCATGATGATCTTCTCCCCGTCATCGGCTGCCTTTTCCGCCCGCTGTCTGGATAAAGGGTCTTTGGCTCCCTCCGCCAGTCCCCTCTGCTGTACCACACTGTGGGAGATGGCATTGATCAGGGTTGCATTATCCACCGGCCTCCATCCAATGGATACGATGGTGGACGGGATATTGGTGATACGGGAGAGCCATTCCACCTCTACCTTCTGGGGATAACGGATCAGCCCGTACACCTTTCCCATATTTTCCCCCAGCTCAAGGCTGCTCTTGAAAAACCCCAGCCCCACCGGGGTGATTACGTTCAGCAGGGCATGGTTCCTTGTTCCCTGTTCCTGCACGTTTTCTCGTTTCAGCATATAGTTCCTCCTGTTCTGTACTCGTGAACGCTTTCATCAAACGCTTTCTGTCCTGACTGATACTATGGCAGTCAGACACTGCCCTGCCTTTCATACTCTAAAACTGGGATCGTTGCGGAAAACTCCGTATCCTCCAGATGGGTATAGGATGGATTGTGGACCAGGTTCAAAAGCCGCACAATCTCTTTCTCCCCCAGTACATCACAGGGAATGCCGCACCCGGAAAACTTTTCCGAAAACAATGCCGCCCTCTTAAACAGTTCCTTCTCTGCTCCTTCTTCTGCCCTCTCCCAGAGAGAAACATAAAACTGCCGTTCCACAATCTCCCCGGACAGGGCAAAGCCGGACATCTGCAAAATCTCCTGCCGGAGCAGTTCCTTGCGTCTGTCATCCGCCTCCTTCAGCATGGACTGCATATCTGTGATGACCGGGGAGATATCCACCGGCCGGCTTACTGCTAAAAATTTGAAGGGATACTGGATATCTGACAGTTCTGCAGTCAGCTGGCGGATCAGGCTGTTCTTCTCCGCCTTGCTGTACAGGTCAATGCTGATGGAGTGGATGCGTACAAAAGTAAGAATCAGCCCGTCCGTAGTATAAAGGTTCTTGTCCTGAATGTCCCGGACATTGATAAATTCCTGGGCTGTCTGAATGGCAAGGCTCTCCCCACCTCCCTGGTTTTTGGGTTTGCTGTGTTTCAGTACAATCAGCAAAAGTGTTGCCCAGCAAATTAAAGTTCCTATCTCCCGCACAAAAACATCAAATTAAA
>CAMWSA010000268.1 GCA_947176785.1 uncultured Lachnospiraceae bacterium | reverse complement strand
ATGTTGGATAGTGCGGAGGGGTGACAAACAAATACAAGTAAACAAAGGGACTTCCTCAATCCTTAAAAGGCTATGACAGTGATGGTGGTTATAGTCTTTTTTCATGCGGTAATTACCGTAAGAAATGAACACCTATTCCACTATGCGGAGAAATATCCAACAATGACATTCCGCAATTCAAACTCCCGACAAGTAATGAGAAAAATCATATATAAGCACCGCAACCAATCAATCATATCAATCCACATCACAGGAGGGTAAAGACCATGAATAAAAAGCAGGAACAACAGATTTTGGACTATTACAGTACCGCCGACAAATATATCCGTAGCAAGACACACTCCAATGCGCATCAAAGCGTATTTACCAAAGAAAACGATAAATACCAGTGGCTTGTGTTGGAACAGAAAAGCCAGTGTGAAGTCGAGGTAAGGCAGACCGACAATCATGGAACAATCACGGCAAGGGATAATTACGAACTGACAAGAAATCTCCCTAAGTGCGTGGGCGTGGAACGCTTATGCGAGGGAACAACTATGCAGATACCTTTCAACGCTGATGAAATCAATTTAATCTATCAGTTTGGGGAGCAGTGCAAAGCGGAAATGTGCGCTCATTTATCCGCAATTCTGCCACAGATAAAGGACAGTGACACCAAGCAGATTGTAAGTACCACCTTAAAAAAATTAAATGCCCTGTCAGAAAAAACGTGTGCGGAACTGACCGCCACCACCAAAAGGCGGAAACTGACCGAGCGTGACCATTCCATAAGGACAAGGTTAGCCAAAGCAAAGGAGCAGGCAAAACAGCCGACAGTTGCCGAGGGAAAACAGCATAGAACCCACAGCAAGGGAAAGGGGGAGATGGCACTATGTAACTTTCACGATATGAGCAGGAAACGATTGTTAATTACAATGCAGGAGAACAGACCGCCACAGTCTACACAAGAGATAAAGCAGTTATGCGGAAACTTGACACGCTTGTTGCCAATTTTCCCAATACATACAAGATGATAAAGCAGGACGAAGTATCTAAAACCTATTCCTTTCCGAAATCACACGTCAGCTACCGCAAGCCGAGGGCGGTCAGCACAGAGCAGAGGGAACGGGCAAGGCAGATGATGATTGCAAAGAATAAAGAAATAAGTAATTTTATTTCATTGACTTAAAATTTTTATTCTGTTAGCATTTAATCAGAGCGGGCGCCTACTCAAAAAAATAGTAGGAGGAACAAAGAAAATGTATCATGGAAGATTTAGAAAAAGCCATTATGAAACAGGCTATAATTGGGGAAATCTGTTGTATAAAAATGGAAAATATATAGACCAAGCACCCACGTTTAAGGTAACAGAGGAACGTAAATCATTTGCGTGGGAATGTCTGCCTATCTATGAAAGATACTATCCCGAAGTATTAGACGAAATTAGAGGATTAGCAGACGGGCAAAAAGGCAGGTATGAAGATTTTTATACGTTTCTACTGACGATGTATGCTGTAAGCGATGTATTTCAAATGCATCAAATACAACGTACAGTCAGCTCATTTGCGGCAGAATGATATGACTGGTGAAAGGAATGAGGGAAATGGCTGAATTGACTTATACGAGAGTTGGAGACTACTACATCCCCAATCTGCTACTTGACCCCGAACCAGAAGCAGAGAAATTCTATGGCAAGTACGGCGATCTGCGCCGAGAGTACATCCGGGAGCATCGGACCGCGCTGTGGGCATCCCTGGTGAACAGCGGCAGACTAGACGATCACCTGACCACAATCGAGCGGCTGGCGGAAATTAGGATGGACAAGATGCTGCCGCAGATGATGGAGGTCGCTGGTGCAACTGAGGAACTGAAAGCCCGCGACCAAATGGCGTGGTTAGGGTTGGTAAATAATTGCAGGGCCAGGGCCGAAGAAATTATTTTCACAGAACTGATATATATTTGAAATCCTCTGAATTTACAATTTTAACAATAAAATGTCGTTGCTTATTTTGAGTAGCGACCTCTTATTGTCTGCGCTAAATGAGTCATTTTGATTTCACAGGTATTTCAATCTGCACGAGAGAGTCCTCAATCTGGTCGATTACGTTTATATTGATAACGGCTTCATAAGAGAATCCTGATAAAACAAGACCATGTTCTTTAACATAATCAAATATCCTTTGGTAACACAGCTCAGGGCTTTCCGCCGCGTCTCTATAAAACGCCCGCACATAATTCCCGGCTGGTTGGATGTGTAATTCATCGCTTTTTGTGGGAGACGGAATTTCAACAAAAAGTTTAGAATAATCCTCGAATCTTCCATTTTTCAGGCTATCTACCGTAATCATTGTCCCATAAGAAAAATCATGCAAGTTGCATAATTGGTACTTTTTCCTTTCGGCTGAAATTATCTCCACTTGTTTATCGAACGTAGTGTTTCGATTGATGTCCACGGTAACTAAACTGCGCGCCTTTTTCTGCACAATACCGATTTTCGATAAATCCATTGTCAATAATGTCTGCATATTCTGGCAATGGTAGGACAACGTTTTCCGCAGTGCCTTTAGATGGGCTATATTGCGGTCTATATCTTCAATTTTCTCTTGCATAAGCTGCTCCATGCTGGAGGCGCAACGGTTTTTCATAAAATCCTGAATTTCGCTAATTGGCAAATTCAGCTCCCGTAGCAGCAGAATTGTTTCCAAAACAGGACTTTGCTCGTAGCTATAATACCTGTATCCATTTTGGGGATGGATAAACGCTGGATGGAAAAGGCCAATTTCATCATACCACATCAGAGTTTTTTTGTTTATGCTATGCAGGGACGCAAATTGACCGATTGTGAGCAATTTTTTATTTTTCTCCATTTTTCAAAATACCTCTTGACTGTACAGTTACTGTACGGGTTATTATATCGCATATGCCGGAGAAACACAAGAAAAAAGGAGAAAAATAATGGAAAATGAAAACGCCTATAACAAGCCGGTTACGTTGGGGAACATCCTCAAATTCGCAGTCCCCACCATTGCAATGGCTGTCTTTATGTCTTTTTACACTATGGTTGACGGCCTGTTTGTATCAAATCTGATCGGTACAACCGCACTGTCTGCAATCAATCTGACAGCCCCTGTGATTCAAGTGATTACAGCAATTTCCACTATGCTGGCAACTGGCGGAAGTGCGGTCATCATGAAAAAGATGGGGGAGCAAAAGCAAAAAGAGGCAAGGGAAGATTTCACGTTCTTGATTTTAGTGAATGTGGTTGTTGGCCTGGTCATGACGGTGCTTGGGTACTCTCTGATGGAAACTATTTTTGGGAGCATGGGGCTGTCCCCGGAGGTCGCAGGCTATTGTACCTCGTATCTCAGCCGCTATCTTCTCTTTACAATCCCAATCCTGCTGATGAACAATTTTGCTCTGTATATGATCGCCTCTGAAAAAGCAACCCTGTCCCTGATTTGTTCCGTGACAGGTGGCGTACTGAACATCGTGCTTGACTATGTATTTATCGGCCTTTTGGACATGGGAATCGGCGGTGCGGCCATCGCCACGGGCCTGGGCTACTCTGTGACTGCCGTTGTAGGTCTGGTTGTGTCCGGAAACAAACAAAGCCTCCTTCACTTTACAAGGCCCGCTTTCCGATTAAGGGTTCTTGCAAGTGCGGCTACAAACGGATGCTCAGAAATGGCGACCACTTTGGTCATGGGAATCATTACAATGATGATCAATGGGGCCATGCTCTATTATGTTGGTGAAGATGGAGTTGCCGCCGTGACCATCATCACATATATACTGGTATTCGCAAGTTCCCTTTACACGGGGTATTCCTATGGCATCGCTCCTATGCTCAGTTACTACTATGGTGAGGAGAACTACGGGAAGCTAAAAAAGCTGGTTTCCACCAGTCTGAAAGTGATTGCTGTCATTTCTCTTGTGACAGTGGCAGCGTCCTTTGCCGCAACAAAGCCCCTGGTATCTATTTTTGCCCGACCGGATAATCCAGTCTACGATCTGGCTATCACTGGAAATCGAATCTGTACCCTGGCGTTGTTCTTTATCGGTTTTAATATCTTTGCCAGCGGGATGTTTACCGCATTGTCCAACGGTATTGTCTCCGCAATCCTCGCCTTCTCTCGCTCCTTTGTATTCATGCTGATTACCATGCTGATTCTTCCCGCAGTTTTGGGTGTAACTGGCATCTGGCTGGCTACACCAGTAGCAGAGACGATGGCGATGGTATTATCGGTGTTAATGCTCGTGAAATATCGGAAGCGGTATCAATACTAAGGGGGTACCGTCTTGAACGCAGAAAACCGCAACTTAAATATAAGCGAGAAGCACAAAAGTTTATCCGTCGCTTTTCTGTAGCTATCCTAAAGGAGATTTGAATGGAGTACAGTGTATTGACTATCGGAATACCCGATGAGTTATTTTCTAATTTGAAAAAGCTGATAGTCCAATACCGTCTGCGCTTTATTATGTCCCCCACAGTTCATGCGGCAGGCCAGATGTTAAGTCACCAGCCTTTTCATTTGCTGATGGTTAACCTGGAATATCTACGAAGCATCCAGCAAACGGACTGGTTGATAGGAATACGGCGTATCAGTTTTGTGCCAGTCATTATCATCTCGGACACACCAGAAAAAGATATGAAGGGAATGATAGAACTTGGAGCGGATATGTGCGTTTCTGGAAAATGGCCCTACTCCATGATAGCAGATTTAGCTTACGCTCAACTGCGGCGTTACACAGAATATAATCATTACATAGATCCCGGTGGAGCTGAAATATCTCCCTTCCAAGTAGGTGATATTTTCATAGACCCAGCACGACGCATTGTAATGGTTCAAGGACGATCTGTAGATCTCCGTCCCCGCGAATTTTCTTTGTTGCTATACTTTATGCAAAACCCCAAAATCGTGCTGACCGCAGAGCAGATATGTGAACACGCATGGGAAATGGAGGGCAGCTATAACCGGGGTGTTTCTGGCCCGATTGCTCTTTTACGAAAGGGCATTGAACCAGACATATCGAATCCTTGTTACATCGAAACGATTCCCCGTATTGGTTACCGCTTTACTGCGTATCGTGACGAAACTTGCGATGATTGTAGTAGTTCTGTAGGACTTTTGTAGGAGTTCTGTAGGGCTTGTATTGTAGAATACTTCCATCATACAGGAAAGGAGTATTCACATGAGGACACCGCCTCCAATTTTGAACAAGCAGCGAATGACCGCTATCCCAAGAAACGGGATAGCGGTCATTTTTTGTTCGACATGAAAGTCACTGTTGCCTGATTAAATCCTGTTTTCCACTTTTTCTCTCAAATCAATTTTACAGAAATGGAGTAATGTCAATGGATAAAAAAGAATCCCTGTTGAAGCAACGTGACGAAGCAAAAAAGGAAGCCGCCCAATACGAGAACCAGGTAAAGATTTTGCTGAACAAGCAGAGGGATGCAGAACGCCACGCTCGGAACCACCGCCTGATTGTGCATGGCGCGATCATGGAGGGCGTGTTTCCCTTCACCGCCAGCATGGACGGCGAATCGCTCAAGGCGTTTCTGATTGACCTTTCCCGTCTGCCGGGAGCAGAGGAAACGGCGGAAAAGGCGCAAAAAATCGCCCCCACAAACTAAAGTCCGTTCT
>CAMWSA010000267.1 GCA_947176785.1 uncultured Lachnospiraceae bacterium | reverse complement strand
GGGCAGTGCGGCGGCCACAAAGGCAGCGGCGGGCAACGAGGCGGTCACAAAGGCAGCGGAGGATATTGCGGCGGCCACAGTGACCGCGGGAAACACTGCGGCGGGGGAAGGCACCGCCGGGAGCGCGTATACAGAGAGAAAAGAGGACATAGCCCATGAATGAGACCCCGGCATATAAATCCGGTTTTGTGACGCTGATCGGACGTCCCAATGTGGGAAAATCCACACTGATGAACCGGCTGATCGGCCAGAAGATTGCCATTACCAGCAACAAGCCCCAGACCACCCGCAACAGGATACAGACGGTGTATACCTCCGGGCAGGGGCAGATCGTGTTTGTGGATACCCCGGGCATCCACAAGGCCAAGAACAAGCTGGGGGACTATATGGTGCATGTGGCGGAGCGCACCCTGTCCGAGGTGGATGTGATTCTGTGGCTGGTGGAGCCCAGTAATTTTATCGGGGCGGGGGAGCGCCATATCATGGAGCAGCTGCAAAAGGTGAAAACCCCGGTGCTCCTGGTGATCAATAAGGCGGACACAGTGAAAAAAGAAGAACTCCTGCCCTATATAGACACCTATCGCAGGATGATGGATTTTCAGGAGATCGTGCCGGTATCGGCCCTGAAGGGGGATAACACGGACTCTCTGATCTCCTGTATTATGAAGTATCTGCCCTACGGGCCGGCATTTTATGACGAGGATACCGTCACCGACCAGCCCATGCGCCAGATTGTTGCGGAGCTGATACGGGAGAAGGCCCTGCGGCTGCTGGAGGAGGAGATTCCCCACGGCATCGCCGTCAGTATCGAAAAGATGCAATACCGCAAAAAAATCTGTGACATAGAAGCCACCATAGTCTGTGAGCGGGATTCCCACAAGGGGATCATCATCGGCAAGGGCGGGAGCATGTTGAAACGCATCGGTTCGGCGGCCAGGCCGGATATCGAGGAACTGTTGGAGCAGCATGTGAATCTGCAGCTGTGGGTAAAGGTGAAGAAGGACTGGCGGGACAGTGATTTTCTGATGAAAAATTTTGGATACAACCCCAAAGATATCCAGTAGCGTTTATGGCTCATGGACTCTGCCTCACGCATAGAAAAGACAAAACTGCAAACCCTATATATATCAGCAAAAGAACGGGGGTATCAAGCATGCAGGAGACGGCGGAGAACAGCAGGACAAGGTACTGGCAGAGATTTGAAAACACCGGGAGGGTGGAGGACTACCTGCGGTATACCTGCGGCGGGGGGACCCAGGAAATGACAGACGGTAAGTCGGGAGCAGAACTAAATGCAGGATTTTATCATAGTAACTGGAATGATATTGAAACAGACGCCTATCGGTGAGTATGATAGGCGTATCTGTTTGCTTACGAAGGAAAGAGGAAAAATAGCGGCATTTGTAAAAGGTTCCCGCAGGCCTGGCAGCCGGCTTTGCAGTGCCACCAATCCTTTTTCCTTTGGTACGTTTAAGCTGTATGAGGGAAAAAGCTCTTATAATGTTTCGGATGTGGATATACAAAACTATTTTGAGGCATTGCGGACGGATTACATAGGTGCCTGCTACGGCATGTATTTTGCGGAACTTGCGGATTATTACACCAGGGAGAACAATGATGAGAGGCAGATGCTGGGCCTCCTCTACCAGTCCCTGCGGGCCCTGTGCGCGCCTTCCATCCCCAATGAACTGGTGCGCTGTGTCTATGAGGTCAAGAGCATTGCCGTAAACGGAGAATTCCCTGGCGTGCGGCAGGACAGAGGGCTGGAGGAATCCACGGTCTACGCCCTGGAATATATTGTCGCCAGCAGCATAGAAAAGCTATATACTTTTACAGTTACACCCCGGGTACTGGAACAGCTCCAGGAGGAGGCCCGGTGGTATTGCGGCAAAATCCTTGGCCATGAATTCAAAAGTCTGGAAATTCTGAAAAGTCTCTGTTGAAAAACAGGGACAAGTCGGCTATAATAAAGAAGATGCTTTAGCGTTTGGATTGAAAGGACAGGCTGATATGAAAGGCAGGAGAAGAGCGATTGCGGTGCTGACAGCGCTGGGAGCATGTGTGTTTGCCCTGGCGGGCTGCAGCGGGGAAACGACAGAGGAACCCATCCGCACTTCCACGATTGTGCTGGCGGCAGACGGAAGCTTTACCCAATGCCGTGTGGAGGACTTTGAACGGGAGGATTACCAGCTCGGCGAGCTGGATGACATGATCCGCCAGGAGGTGCAGGATTACGTGGGCGGAGTGGCCGAAGAGGGACAGCCGGTGGCGGTGGAGCAGGTAAGCAGCCTGGAGGAAAATAGCACCCGGGTTATGGTAGCGCTGCATTTTGCGGATAGCGAGGTCTATAAGGATTACAGGGCCCAGGTGGATAAACAGCCCTGTGAACTGTTCTACGGCACGGTGCAGGCGGCCTTGGCGGCAGGCTATGATTTGGCGGGGGTACTACAGG
Source organism: uncultured Lachnospiraceae bacterium (assembly GCA_947176785.1). Taxonomy (GTDB): domain Bacteria; phylum Bacillota; class Clostridia; order Lachnospirales; family Lachnospiraceae; genus Acetatifactor. Next base: position 3,206 of record CAMWSA010000267.1, on the reverse strand, counting down.
ACGAGAGGAAGGGGATGCCTATTTCTTCGGAGCAGCTGGCGAAAATCAGCGAAAACAGAGTGCTGATTTTTGAGGAAGCCCTGCAGATTCGGTGTCCGTCCAAGGTTTTATATGTCAGCGGAAATGTACAGATTACCGGTGCGGGCTATGTGGACGGCACAGAGGGGGAAGGTCTAAAATACGTTGTGATAAAATAAAGTATACTCACGGGTGATTATATTTTCTTTTCTGCACGTCACATGCTGCCTATAGTCAACGACATATGTCTTTACTGTCATGATGCAGCATGGGGCGAGCAGGAATCGGAAAATTTTAGCGTTCGTTAGTATAGATGCGGGCCGAAGAGTTGTTGATCTTCAAACAGTATCTGCCCGGACAAACGCCCGGGGAATTTCAGGACGTCATAGCGGCCGGAAATGGTGATTGGACGGACGGGGCTTTTAATAGGAGGAGTGGATTATGGAAAAAACAATGGATAAAATTATCGCGGTTGCAAAGTCAAGGGGCTTTATATACCAGGGGTCCGAGATCTACGGCGGCCTGGCCAATACCTGGGACTATGGCAATCTGGGCGTGGAATTAAAAAATAATGTGAAGAAGGCATGGTGGCAGAAGTTTGTACAGGAAAACCCCTACAATGTGGGTGTGGACTGCGCAATCCTCATGAATCCCAGGACCTGGGAGGCCAGCGGCCATCTTGGCGGCTTCTCGGACCCTTTGATGGACTGCCGGGAATGCCATGAACGTTTTCGGGCCGATAAGCTGATCGAAGATTTTTGCGCGCAGGAGGGCCTCGCTCTGGAGGAGAGTGTGGACGCCTGGGACCAGGAGCGTATGAAGGGCTTTGTGGAGGAGCATCAGATTCCCTGCCCCGGCTGCGGCAAACATAATTTCACGGATATCCGCCAGTTTAATCTGATGTTCAAGACCTTCCAGGGTGTGACTGAGGATGCCAGGAGTACGGTGTATCTGCGGCCGGAGACTGCCCAGGGTATTTTTGTGAACTTCAAGAATGTGCAGAGGACTTCCAGAAAGAAAGTACCCTTTGGCATCGGTCAGATCGGCAAAGCTTTCCGCAACGAGATTTCTCCCGGCTATTTCACTTTCCGTACCAGAGAGTTTGAGCAGATGGAACTGGAATTCTTCTGCCAGCCCGGCACGGATCTTGAGTGGTTCCAGTATTGGAGGGGCTTTTGCAGGGATTGGCTTTTATCTCTGGGCATCAAGGAGGAGGAGATTAAACTCAGGGACCACAGCCCGGAGGAGTTGTGCTTCTATAGCAAAGGCACCACGGACATTGAGTTCCTCTTCCCCTTTGGCTGGGGGGAGTTGTGGGGCATTGCGGACAGGACGGACTATGACCTGACCCAGCACCAGAATACCTCAGGGGAGGATATGTCCTATTTTGACGATGAGAAGAAAGAGAAATATGTGCCCTATGTGGTGGAACCATCCCTGGGCGCGGACCGCGTGGTGCTGGCGTTCCTTTGTTCGGCCTACGATGAGGAGGATCTGGGGGACGGTGACATGCGTACGGTGATGCGTTTCCATCCTGCTCTGGCGCCGGTGAAGATCGGTGTGCTGCCTCTGTCCAAGAAGCTGGCGGAGGGTGCGGAGAAGATCTATGGGCAGTTGTCCAGAAGATATAATTGTGAGTATGATGACAGAGGCAATATCGGCAAGCGTTACCGTCGCCAGGATGAGATTGGCACGCCCTTCTGCGTGACCTATGATTTCGATTCTGAGACGGATAACAGCGTCACCGTCCGTTTCCGTGACTCCATGGAGCAGGAGCGGGTGGCTATCGCTGATCTGGACGCATACTTTGCGGATAAGTTTTTATTTTAGAAAAAGGGATAGGGCTGCCCTGGGGACCAGGCATCGTCTGCTGTAGCGGTGTTTTGTCCTGCGGCGGCCTGTTTTTCTATTGTGTGCAGAGGTGGAACCGTTCCTCCCGGCATCGTACATATACGCACGTACGGTTCGGTTTTCTGTCCGGCACGGCAATGGCTGCTTCCTTATGCAGCATGTGTCGTGATGGAATTGGTAAAGCTTACCGTTCGTCAATATATTCCCCGCAGGCAGAAATTGCTTTTGGGGAGTGGTACGGAGAGGACTGACAGTGTATTGAAACAGAGGTGTATGGGTTGTTATGGAAAAGACGGAGATTTGCAGTGTATTAGGCATCGGGGAGCTCAGTGAGGAAAAGGAGATCAAGGCCGCTTACAGGGAGAGGCTGGCAGTGACCAATCCGGAGGATAACCCAGAGGGGTTTAAGCGTTTGCGTCAGGCTTATGAGGAGGCGCTTTCGTTGCTTCGGCAGCCCCCGGAAGAGGAAGAGCAGGAGGACACCACGGAGACCGGGCAATGGGTGGCCCAGGCCGCCAGACTCTACGGCACTCTGGAAGGCCGGCAGGACCTGGAGGCTTGGAGAGAGTTATTTTCTCAGGATATCTATCAGTCCCTGGACGGGGAGGCGGAATGCCAGGAGAAGCTGCTGGTTTTTTTGATGAAGCATTTCAAGCTGCCTACGGAAATCTGGAAGCTGTTGGAGGAAAAGCTGGAGATCTGCAAGAATCAGACCCGTTTAAAGGAAATGTTTCCGGCGGACTTTATTGATTACCTGATAAGCCGGGTGACCAGAGGGGAGGAAGTTGAGTTTTCCCAGTTTGAGGGGCCCCAGGACGGGGATTATGACTCTTATCTACAGTGCTATGACAATTGCTGGGGGGCTTTGCAGGAGAAAAATCTGGAATATGCGGCACAGCTGCTGGAAGAAGGCGACCGCATGGGGATCTGGCATCCCTGCATGGAGGTATGCCGGGCACAGTACTATCAGGCCGGCGGACGGCAGGAGGAGGCTATCCGCTGCTTAAGGGACCTTCAGAAAAAGTATCCGGGGGATGAACTGGTGGAGTTTAACCTGGCGCAGATGCTCTGGGAACAGGGACAGACCGAAGAGGCTGCCCGGTGCTTTGAAGGGATTAAGGAGCGAAATGACAAGCATTATACAGCCAATCTGCGTCTTGCCCGGTGGTATCATGACCAGGGGGACGACCAGAGGGCCAAGAAGTGCGCGGAGGAGGTATTGTCCTCCGGCTATGACGATGCTTTTCACCAGCTGCTGAAGGAGATCAACGCGGGGCTGGAGAAGGAACTGGAGCGTAAGGCCAGCCTCTGTTCCAGCCCGGAAGATGTGCTGGAAC
>CAMWSA010000266.1 GCA_947176785.1 uncultured Lachnospiraceae bacterium | reverse complement strand
TCCAAGGCTTATGTGGACAGCTTTTCCCTGGCGCTGCGGGAAGAACTGAAAGGGCGGGAAATCTATGTGACCAGCGTGTGTCCCGGACCGGTGGATACACCGTTTTTCGATATTGCGGAGCGGCATGGTTCCACTCTTTCTGTCAAAAAGCTGACACTGGTGACGCCGGAGCGTGTGGTGGCTCAGGCGCTGCGGGACGCCTGCCTAAAGCGTCCCCGTTCCGTGTGCAGCCTGCCCATACAGGCTTTTGAAGTGCTGTGCAAGGTCTTGCCCCATACTTTCATTACGGCAGTAATCAGGACGCTGAAGGGCTGACTGTCAAAGCTTTGCCGGGCAAGTATAAATTTTGATGAGAATAAACCTTACAGGGAATATCTTGGAAATGAAGAGATTGGAGATCCGGAATGTTCAGAATAGAGGAATATATAGAAGGCCTGACAGCAGAACTGCAAGCCTGTTTTGGAGAAAGGCTGCTGTATCTCGGCTTGCAGGGCAGCTATCTGCGGGGCGAGGCCACGGCAGGCAGCGACATTGATATAATGGTGATCCTGGAGAACATGTCCGTCACGGACCTGGAGGATTATCGGGAAATATTGGTCAAAGTGGGCAATTACGAGAAATCCTGCGGCTTTATCTGCGGGCGGGAGGAGATGCGGCGGTGGAATCCCCTGGAGGTGTGCCAGCTGCTGCACACCACAAGGGATTACTATGGCAGATTAGCGGACTATCTGCCGCCCTTCACCGCCGAAGACGAGCAAAACTATGTGAAACTGAGCCTGGGCAACCTTTTTCACGAGCTTTGCCACCGCTATATCCACGCTGACCGGGAGCGCAATATCTCAGCCTTTCCCTATACCTGCAAATCCGCATTCTTTATCCTGCAAAATATGCATTATTTAAGCAGCGGTGATTTCCTTTCCACAAAGCAGGAACTGCTCGAAGCACTGCAGGACGAGGAGGACAGGAGAGTGCTGGCTCTCGGCATGACCCTGAAAGCCGGCGGAGACTATGATTTTGACGGCGCGTTTTCCACCCTGTTCCAGTGGTGTCAACATGCGTTGGTTCGGATGGGAAAAGAAGTTATATAGCTTCTCCGTTATACCTGATGGATACGGCCCGGTTATCCACTGACATGGACAATGCGCTATGGAGAATCATTTTTGATGAGGCAATCCCCTGCTTTCAGGAACAAAAGACTGTGGAGGACACTGCCGCGGCAATTCAGAACAGTGCCAGCCTCTATCTGCAGGAGAATCAATAGACAGAAGCGGCGGCATACAGAAAATACAGACTGGTCTGCCGCAGACACAGGAAAACGGTTAAATGAGAGGAATGGCAAATGAGCAAAAAGAGCGGTATCAAAGGTATTTTCCGTCTGTTTTCGGCGGAGGCATATAAGGGAGGCGAAGGCTATATCCGCACCCAGAAGATCTATGAGGTAATTCGGACAGTGCTGTATTTCGGAATCTCCCTGAGCCTGTTTGCGGCGGGATTTATCACCACAGGGAACAGGTTGAATCTATTGACTGTGGTGGCGGTGCTGGGCTGTCTTCCGGCCAGCAAAAGCGCAGTGAGCATGATTATGTTTCTGCGATGCAGGGGACTCAGCCGGGAGGCGGCAACGCAGCTTGGGCCCTGCGAGGGGGAACTGGCCTGCCTGTACGATATGGCATTTACCTCCTACTCCAGGACCTTCGAGGTGGGCCATATGGCGGTGAAAGGCAATATCGTCTGTGGCTACAGCGAGAAAAAGGATTTTCCCGAAAGAGAATTCCAGGCCCATCTGGAACCCATTATGAAAGCGGACAGCCACAAAAATGTGACGGTCAAGGTTTTCACGGATCTGGAGAAATATATGGAGCGGCTTAAGCAGCTACAGGCGCTGGAGACGGAAAACGGCAACACGGAAGGCATGATCCAGACCTTGAAATCGGTGGTATTATAAACAGTCCCTCTCACAGCCGGTTTTGTACAGCAAAAACGACGTTATGCTGCGGCTGGAAAGCTCTTGTTGAAAGAACACTTTTCCGAAAAGGGAGAAATATAATGGTAGCCTTGGAAATCAATTTGAATCAGGCCGGGCAGCGGCTTGATAAATTTCTGGGAAAATATCTGCCTGGGGCACCGGCCGGCTTCTTCTACAAAATGCTCCGTAAAAAGAATATTACGCTGAACGGGCGAAAGGCGGAGGGAAAGGAAATTCTGCAACGCAGGGACCAGGTGACGCTGTGGCTGGCAGACGAGACAATTCTGAAATTTGGCGGATATCTGCCGGAGCGGGACGGAGCCGTCAAACGGATTCCGACAGTAGAAACATTTTCGCAGACAGGGAAAAACCTGGTGCTGACGGAGAAAACATATCCGCAGGCAGACAACCCCAAAGTCCTGACGGAGAAAACATATCCCCAGGCAGACACCCCCCAAGCTCTGACGGGAGAAGTATCTCCACAGGCGAAAGGGAGCTTCAATCCGGCGGAGAAGGCGACTATCCTGGCAGATGGCAGTAAAAAATCATCCATGGAAAAAAGCGTCCGGGAGCATATATACCACAGGGGAAGCGTAAACAGGGAGATTTTGTACAGTCAGGCATATAAACAGCTGCATGGCGTCAAGGTGCTTTATGAAGATGCCCATGTACTGATTATAGATAAGCCAGCGGGGGTGCTGACCCAGCAGGCAAAGGTGGGGGACTTAAGCCTCAACGAATGGATGATCGGTTATCTGCTGGATACGGGGGGCATAAACGCCCGGGAACTTCGGCTTTTCAAGCCCTCGGTCTGCAACCGCCTGGACCGCAACACCAGCGGCCTGGTTCTGTGCGGCAAATCCCTTCCCGGCAGTCAGGCCCTCAGCGAGTTGATCCGCAGCCGTGCAGTGCGCAAATTCTACAGAACCATATGTGTGGGCGCAATGGAGACGGCAGATTTTGGAACTGCGATAGAGATACAAGGGTATCTGCAAAAGGATTCCCGTACAAACCAGGTGACTATCCTTCAACAGGAGCCGCCCCGCCGTGAAGAAGTGTTTCACTGTGAAGAAGTGCTTTCCCGGAAAGATGCGCCCTACCAGAAAAATACATTCCACCAAAAAAAGACGTCTCACCAGAAAAAAGCAGGGGAATATATCCGCACCAGTTATTACCCCATTGAACAATTATGCATTCCCACCATATTTCCGGGCGGAAGGAAGCCTGCTTCGTTGAGGCAGGAGCCATGCAGCCTCACAGAGCTGGAGGTGGAACTGATCACCGGCAAGACACACCAAATCCGGGCGCATCTTGCTTCCGTCGGTCATCCCCTGGTGGGGGACAGCAAATATGGTAATGTCTCCGTCAACCGACTGTTCCGGCAGCGCTTCGGCCTGCGCTGGCAGCTGCTTCACGCCTGTCGTCTGCAATTCCCGGTTTTGGACGGGGTGTTGGCCCCGCTGAGCGGCAAAAGCATACAGGCACCGCTGCCGGAACAATATGAAGCTATTTTGCGGGAACTGAAGCGTGGAAGGAAAATCTAACCGCTCGTGAGTATAACAACGGTTTCTTGCGCAAAGTGGCAAAATTTTGGTGTTGGTTCTGGTATATCCAGGTTAGGAGCATATATGATAAAGGTAAGCTTCCGTTCTGCCAATGCTGTAGATGATGTATGTCATACATTGGAAGAGTATTTAACAGACAATGCGGAGATAGAAGAATGGCTGATGAAAGAAATTCCGTCAATTTACTTTCACTGTATGGACTACCCCTCTGATTTGGAGGCTTTTTACGATTGCTATTTTGAAAGTAGTGAGGATGAGACGGATTCATATAAAATAGTCCGTCTGTTAAAGGAAAAATTAGAAGGGTGTGTGCAGGTGGATTATAAGGTCAGCATAGTAGACAAATATCTGGACTGCATACGGGAAATAAAGATTTAGAAAAGAGGCAGTTATGGCAACATGGAATTCCAGGGGGCTTCGGGGCTCCACACTGGAGGATATGGTCAACCGCACCAATGAGCGGTATGCGGAGGGGGGACTGGCCCTGATCCAGAAGATCCCAACCCCCATTACCCCCATCAAAATGGATCAACAGACCAGGCATATTACTCTGGCCTATTTTGAGCAAAAAAGTACCGTGGACTATATCGGCGCAGTCCAGGGCATCCCGGTCTGCTTTGACGCCAAGGAATGCGCAGTGGACACCTTTTCCTTACAGAATATTCATGAACATCAGGTGCAGTTCATGGAACGCTTTGAAAAACAGGGGGGCGTAGCGTTCTTCCTCATTTTTTATACCCACAGGGATCAGCTGTATTATCTGCCCTTTTGCCAGCTGCTGCGGTTCTGGCGGCGCGCCAAAGAGGGCGGTCGTAAGAGCTTCCGCTATGAGGAATTGGACGCCCGGTTCTTCCTGCCGAAAAAGCATGGGATACTGGTCCCCTATCTGGACGTGCTGCAGCTGGATCTGGAAAAACGGGAAGAGGAATGCCTGGAAATGGAATAACTATTCGCCAGGGGCATGGAATGGCATAAACTGAAGAACAGTAACGAAGCATGCAGACAGATGAAAAATTAGAACTTGACAGATATAGCGCTTTCCGTTATACTACAAGAAGTTCGTTTCTTTTGCGTGCTACCCAATTACCACTGCGAAGCGATAAAGTGACATGCGCTTATCAATAAAAGGATGTGTTTCCGCTGAAAGATGAGGAAGCATCCATAGCTGGTGATCGTATCGTGGATCTTCTGCTCCACATAAAATTTGAACATAAAAAGCTTTGGTACATTTGCTACTCTATTAAAAACTATTTCAGCCGGTCCATAAATTGGTCTGATTTGGATAACTGTGTTAAGGATTTTCTGACAAGGGGAAAGAGGGAAGCTGTAGAAGCTTTTAAAAGGGAAATAGAAACGATGTATCGCTTACATGATCCGGAGCTTATCCGGGGGGTGTCATACAGGCTTGGAGCCAGGGGGATGTCCGCTGATAAAGCGAAAAAATGGTTGCGCCGCCGTATGCAAAAGCATGGGAGCAGCAACAATAAGGTATATTTGAAGCAAATTGCATTTGAAAAGCATATGCCGTGCAGGAAAGAAAGCCTGAACGTTTTTGCATATAAAAAGAACAGGAAGGTTACAGATACATATGGGCAAGAAGTTATTGCACACGCCGGAAGGCGTGAGGGATATTTACGGAAAAGAATATGCGGGCAAGCTGTATGTGGAGCAGAAGATCCACGATACGATCACCAGCTATGGCTATGAGGACATCCAGACGCCTACTTTTGAATATTTTGACGTGTTTTCCAGGGAGATCGGCACCACGCCCTCCAAGGAATTGTATAAGTTTTTTGACAAGGAGGGTAACACGCTGGTGCTGCGGCCCGACTTTACCCCCTCCATCGCCCGCTGTGCCGCCAAGTATTTTATGGAGGCGAAAGAAGCCATCCGCTTCTGTTACCTGGGCAATACCTTTACCAACACCTCGAACCTGCAGGGAAAGCTGAAAGAAGTCACTCAGATCGGCGCTGAGTTGGTGGGGGATGACAGTGTGGAGGCTGACGGGGAAATGATCAGCCTGGTCATTGAGGCATTGAAGAACACAGGACTTAAGCAGTTTCAGGTCAGTGTGGGACAGGTGGAATATTTCAAGGGGATCGGGGAGGAGGCCGGTCTGGACAAGGAGACGGAGGAGCAGCTGCGGG
>CAMWSA010000265.1 GCA_947176785.1 uncultured Lachnospiraceae bacterium | reverse complement strand
CCCCCATATAGGCCAACATACTGTCATTTTTTTCATAGAAGCATGCATATCCTATTATGTACCGGCAGGTATCCTGTTCCTGGATATGCATGCCTTCCACCATTTCACCGTCAAAAATATGATAACCCAAAAACATATATTCCGGAAAATAATGCTGCCGCAGCCGCTCCACCTCCTGGTTCTGGGCCTGGGATAAGTGGCGCACCTCCCTGTTGATGGACAGGACCTGGCAGGCTCCGTAAATAAAAAAGTATGACAGGCTCTGTTCCTTGGTGTATTTGCCATACAGGGCAATGGCAAGCCCGGCCCTCTCCGTCTGACGGCAGAGCTGCTTCATGTAAGAAACCACATAATCCTCCACATAGACCTTACAGGTGCGGTCTGCTTCACCGATTTGCGTAATATTTTTTGGTAATTCCATAAAAACACCTCCCACTCCTATGCTTTCCAGCCGATATCAGCTATAAATATAGCATGGGTATGAGAGGTATTTTAGCATTCCTTGTCGTGCGGATTGAAAAACCCTTCGACATTTTTCTTATCATAAAAATTTATTCAAAGCGATATACGGTAACAGAGTCATATTCCCTGTCCCCGCCGAATACGCAGGAGGGAAATTCCGGTCGGTGAATGCTGTCCGGATAGTACTGTGTCTCCAGGCACAGTCCGCTTCTCTTCTCATAAAAAGCGCCGTCCTTACCGGCCTGCGGGGTAATGCAGTTGCCGGCGTAGAACTGCACACCGGGCAATGTAGAGTAAGCCACCATCCTGCGGCCACTCTCCGAAGCGGTCAGCACGGCAATCTTGCGCAGACTGCCATCCCAGCCGTCCACCACCCAGTTGTGATCATACCCCTGCGTCAGCAGCAGCTGCTCAAAATCCGCACGAATCTCCTTTCCCACTGTTTTGGGACGGGTAAAATCCATTACCGTCCCAGCCACGGAGGCAATCTCCCCGGTGGGAATCGCCCCCTCCACCACAGGGGTATAATGAGAGGCGATGAGTTGCAGCTGGTGGCCCTCAATGCTGCCCGCCTTATGTCCGTTCAGGTTAAAATATGTGTGATTGGTGGGATTAAGTATCGTCTTCTTGTCGCTGACACCATGATAGCGCAAAGTCAGACCGTTTTCCTCATCCAGGGTATAGGTCAGCCGCAATACCTTGTTGCCGGGAAACCCCATATTGCCATCGGCATCCCTGATGGTAAAAGTGACACCCGCCTCCTCCTCCCGGGCATCCCACAGCAGCTTGTGGTATCCCCGCTCCATATGGCTGTGCAGATTGTTGGGACCGTCATTCACATCCACCTTGTAAGTGACGCCGTCAAGCGCAAAGCTTGCGCCGCCGATACGGTTGGCGCTGGGGCCGATGGTTGCACCGAAAAAGCAGCCGTTCTCCAGATAGCCCTCCACGCTGTCAAAGCCCAACACCACATCCTCCAGCCGGCCATCCTGATCCGGCACATACAGGTTGACCAGGATTGCACCCAGGTCCGTTACCTCCGCTTTCATGCCGCTTTGATTCTCCAGGGTGTAGAGAGTCGCCTCCCTGCCCTGTCCGTCCGTACCAAACCTTCTTTTTGTAATAGAAATAGACATATTTGACCTCCCTTCAGAGTTCCGCATACCCCATCCTTCGACTTATATCTCCACACGTCCCTCCAACGCCCTCAGAAGCGTCACCTCGTCAATATACTCCAGGTCTCCTCCCACCGGAACGCCGCTGGCAATCCTGGTCACTTTGACGCCCGTGGGCTTGATCAGCTTACTGATATACATGGCCGTAGTCTCCCCCTCCAGGCTGGAATTGGTGGCAATGATCACTTCCTCCACCTCTTTTTCCAGACGGGATATCAGCTCTTTGAGCTTGATATCGTTAGGGCCGATCCCCAGCATGGGAGAGATAGCCCCATGCAGCACATGGTAAACCCCCTCGTATTTGCCGGTCTTTTCATAGGCCGCCAGATCCCGGACATTCTCCACCACCATAATAATCCGATGGTTGCGCTTTGCGTTGGCGCACACAGGACATACGTCACGATCCGTCAAAGTATAGCACTCACTGCAATACCGGACGTTCTCCTTGGCCTCGACAATGGTCCGGGCCAGACGATTCACCCTGTCCTTGGGCATATTGATCAGGTGGAAGGCCAGGCGTTGGGCAGATTTTCCGCCAATGCCCGGCAGCGCCGCCAGTTCCTCAATTAACTTATTGATATGACCGCTGTACAACTCCATCAGAACGGAAAACCTCCCAGCCCCCCGGTCATCTTGCCCATCATGGCCTCGTTGGCCTCGTCCGCCTGTTTCAAGGCTTCATTGGTGGCCGCAATAATCAGGTCCTGCAGCATCTCAATATCCTCGGGGTCCACTACCTCCTCGGTGAGCTTCACCTTCAGCACTTCCTTCTTTCCTGACACCGTGACCTCCACGGCACCGCCGCCGGCAGACGCCGTGAACTCCTTGGTCTCCAGCTCCTTCTGCCCCTCCTCCATCTGGCGCTGCATACGCTGCGCCTGCTTCATCAGATTGTTCATATTGCCCGGCATCATGCCGCCGGGAAAGCCTCCACGTTTTGCCATTGGTCTACTCCTTATATTTCCTCTTCATTTCTCCCTTTTCGGAAAAGTATTCCCACTGCTTCTTGTTTTTTGTCCTGCTTTTCACGGATCATCGAATCAAAAACCACCATTTTCCGCCAAAAGATTCCGAGAAACTATCTGAGCGGGGCAGATTCGATTTATCAATGTATTTTGGGGCCGGCACACAATTCCAAAAAGGGAATTCTATTTTATTCTTCTTCCTCAATCTCCATATTAACGCCCGGGACCCCCTGGCGCAGGTCAAAATAATTCTCCTCTGCCTCCTGCCGATTTCCCGCCACCTGGATATTGACCTCCATCTCCTTGCCGGCATAGCCCGCGATCAGGTTCTCCAACTGCTCCTTATTCTGGGAGTGTTGGGTAAAATAGTCCGATGCCACCCCGTCCTCTACCACCAACAGCAGATGGTTATCCCCGCCCAGGCTGGGAATGGCATCCTTTAAATAAATCCGCATGGGATTCTCCGCGCTGCCCACAATGGCCGCCCAATGACTGACCACCTCTCTCACATCATCAGGGATCGCCTGGGGCAGCTGCGGTTTGGGCCGGGACACACCGCCGCCGACGGGCGCTTTCGTCCCGGTCTGTGCCGGATCACACTGCACCGGCATCACAGCCACGCCGTTCTCCACCTTGTCCTCCACATCCCGAATCCGCTCCAGCAGGGCATCCTGGGAGGTCTCCATGCTGGGCCTGCACAGCTTGATCAGGGCAATTTCCACCATAATCCGTTTCTGGCTGGCATAGCGGATCTGCCCGGACAGTTCGGAAAAAATGCGGATATAGCGGATAATGCGGTTCATGTCCGCCATGGCCGCCTCTTCCTTCAGCCGCCCCAGGTTGTCCGAGGACATGTCAATCACATCCTCCAGATTGTCCGAGGACTGCACCAGCATCAGGTTTCGCAGATACCAGGTAAAATCCGTCACAAACTGAGTCAGTTCCCTGCCCTGCATGACGATCTCCTCCAGCAGCTGCACGCATCCCAGCACATTCTGCTCCAGCACACAGCGCAGCAGACGGCTGAACACCTCCGTGTCCACCGCCCCCAACACATCCAGCACCTTGTCATAGGTCAGGCCGTCTCCCAGGTTGAACGCAATGCACTGGTCCAACAGGCTCAAGGCGTCCCGCATGGAACCGTCCGCCGCCTTGGCGATATAGCGCAGCGCCTTCTCCTCCACCTGTACCTGCTCGGCCTCCGTCAGCTGCCGCATCCGGGCGGCAATGGTGTCTATGGTAATGCGCTTGAAGTCATAGCGCTGGCACCTGGAGAGGATGGTGATGGGCAGCTTGTGTACCTCCGTAGTGGCCAGTATGAAGATCACATAGGAAGGCGGCTCCTCCAGGGTCTTGAGCAGTGCGTTGAATGCGCCTATGGACAACATATGCACCTCGTCAATGATATAGACCTTGTACCTGCCCTCCGCCGGGGAGTAGGATACCTCCTCCACAATCTCCCGGATATTGTCCACGCCGTTGTTGGAGGCGGCATCGATCTCTATCACATTCATGCTGGCCCCCGCCGCAATGGCCCGGCAGATGCGGCACTGCCCGCAGGCCCCCTCCTCCGTAGGATTTTCACAGTTTACAGTCCGGGCAAAAATCTTGGCCACAGAGGTCTTGCCTGTCCCCCGGGTGCCGGTGAACAGGTAGGCATGACCGATGCGCCCTGCCCGGAGCTGGTTTTTCAAAGTTGTCACAATATGATCCTGCCCCTTCACATCCGCAAAGGTGTCGGGGCGGAATTTTCGATATAAAGCCGTATATGACATCTGCTTAATCTCCGAAGCTGATGCCCAGCAGCTTGGCCTCCTGCACGATGGTGGCATCCGGTGCCACCGTTTTCAGCTTGCCCGCCACTTCCTCCAGAGGCACCCGCACAATCTCACGATTTTTATATCCCACCATAAAGCCGTACTGACCGTCCAGGATCATCCTGCCCGCCTCAGCGCCCAGGCGGCTGGCAAATACCCTGTCATAAGGGCAGGGACTGCCGCCCCTCTGCATATGGCCGGGCACGGTCACGCGGACCTCGCGCCCTGTCTTTTCCTGTATCTTGGCGGCCACCTCATAGGAGACGGATGGGTATGGCTTCTTTTCCATTTTTTTCTTATATTCCTTCTTGGAAAGCTTTGCGTCCTCCTTAGAGATCGCGCCCTCGGCCACCGCAATAATGGTAAAGCGGCTGCCGTTTTTATCCCTCTCCTCAATCTTGTCGATCACCTTGTCAATATCATAGGGGATCTCCGGCAGCAGAATGATATCCGCACCGCCGGCCATGCCCGCGTTCAGCGTCAGCCATCCCACCTTGTGGCCCATGACCTCCACGATGAATACCCGCCCGTGGGACGCAGCCGTGGTATGGATGCAGTCAATGGCGTCCGTGGCAATGTTTACGGCGCTCTGGAAGCCAAAGGTCATATCCGTGCCCCACAGGTCATTGTCGATGGTCTTGGGCAGGGTCACCACATTCAGCCCCTCCTCACGGAGCAGGTTCGCCGTCTTGTGGGTGCCGTTGCCCCCCAGGATCACCAGGCAGTCCAGCTGTAGCTTATGATAGGTCTGCTTCATGGATTCCACCTTGTCCACACCGTTTTCATCCGGCTCATGGATGGTCTTAAAGGGCGTCCGGGATGTGCCCAAAATCGTGCCGCCCTTCGTCAGAATGCCAGAAAAATCTCTGCCTGTAAGCATCTGGAAATTGCTGTAAATCAGCCCCTTGTAGCCGTCAAGGAATCCATAGATCTCCACCTTCTCTCTGGAATTCGCCAGGGTCTTCACAACGCCTCTCATGGCGGCATTCAGCGCCTGGCAGTCGCCGCCGCTTGTCAGCATCCCGATTCTCTTCATGTCCCATTCCTCCATATCTCTGTTTTTCGTCCCGCATTTCCCCCGGGCGGTTATGCTCCGGAAATAAGCGGATTTACACTGCCTTTTGCGAGTCAATATGCTCATTATACCTTGATTCCGTGCGCCGCAGCGCACATTTCATTCAGAAGAGTTCCCGCTCATTACACCTCGGTTCCGTGCGCCGCAGCGCACATTTCATTCAGAAGAGTTCCCGCTCATTACACCTC
>CAMWSA010000264.1 GCA_947176785.1 uncultured Lachnospiraceae bacterium | reverse complement strand
AATGGTTCAAAATTCCTTTTATGAAAATGGGGATTATATTTTTTCGATTGATAGAAAAGCATTTTTAAATTCCAAAAGTTAAACGGGTTGTGAGTTGTAAAATATAGTCTATGTAGCGTTTGAACACATTAGTAGAAAATACACTTTACATTTGTCCAAAAAAAATTAAAATATGGCAATACAAATACATTCTTTATTCGGGAAACAGGCGATGGCTTGCTTATTGATACTGACTTTGCCGGGGCATTACCTGCATTTTATAAGGCAATTAAAGAACACGATATTAAAATTGGTGATATTTCTTATGTTTTGGCAACACACTACCATCCTGACCATATTGGCTTAGTAAGTGAATTGATGAAGCAAGGAATAAAACTTTTGTTAATTGATACACAAAAACCATATATTCATTTTGCAGATGAGATTTTCAGAAGAGATAAACGATTAGATTATGAATCTATCAATACTGATCATTCAATCATTATCAGCAGTAAAAACAGTCGGGAATTTCTTGAAAATATAGGCATTGGGGGAGAAATTGTATCTACTCCAAGCCATAGTGAGGATAGCATATCCTTGATTATAAATAATGGAACTTGTTTTGTTGGCGATTTAGAACCTATCGAATATCTTGAGGCTTATATTCACAATGTTAAATTGAAAAAAGATTGGCAACTTGTTATGAGTTATAATCCTAAAATCATTTACTACGCTCATGCAAATGAAAAAATATTGTGACCTAAAAACTTCTGTTTTGTCGAGAAAAATGAAAACATATTGGAAAGATATGAAAAATACTCTTGCTCATAAGAAAGACAGAGAAACAGCCGAAAAGCTGATAAAAAAGGGGAAAATGTCACTTGAAGATATTGCGGATTGTGTTCCGTCATTGTCATTAGATGAATTAAAAGGGATTGAAGCCGAGCTTATGCAAATGGCATAAGCGAGTAACAATTTGATATCAAAATAACAGCGTAAAGGCGCATGGAAACAGTAAAATGTAAACCATGCGTTTTTTTTGCGCCTAAAAGGAGCTTCCTGTATAATTCATTGATGAGCGCAAGGAATTATCGGGATAAAAAAGCACTTCCGCTTGTGGAGAAATTAAAAGAAGTGGTAAAAAATCTGACTATCAAATGCGTACAGCTTACGGAACAAGGTAGGAAGCTGACCGCCAAAGTAGACGGACAACAGAAACAGATTAGCCGCTTGATCCGTAATCTGACTGGGGAATATAAGAGGATAGAGCCGGATTGTCGGGAGGGAGTGCGGGCGCAGTTGGAGCGTATGAAAGAACTCTGCAAAGAGCGAAATAATCTGTATGAGAAGAAGAATGACTTGAAAGGGCAGACAAAAGATTGAAAAGTCGTTAGAACGATAAGAAATATATGGCATGGCGGTTGCTATGCCATATATTTTTGTAGTAAACAGAGTGCAGAAGTGGTACAATCAATTTTATAAAATTGATGCGAGAGATTAATGTAGGGAGGAGATTGAATGAAAGTATTATGTATATCAGCTTCAAATATTTTGCATAGCAAAGAAAATAGTACTTCGCAAATTCTTTGTTCTAAAATTTCTGAAATTTTAAGAGAAAAGGAAATAGTGTGTGAAATAGTGGATTTAAGAGACTACCTTTTGCAACCGTGTATTGGTTGTGGAAAATGTTTAGAAAGTAAAAGATGCTGTAATGATACTGATTTTAATACAATTTATGAAAAAGTTATAGAATCAGATGCCCTTTTCTTTGTATCGCCACATTATGCTCCAATACCTGCAAAATTAAGTATGATACTGGAAAAAATGGAGGAAATTACTTTTTTACATTGGTGGAAAGATAATAAGTATAAATCTGAAGTATATGGAGTACCGGTGGGGATTATTTCACATGGTGGTGCTTCTGATTGGGCATTAATGAGTTATAAAGCAATGGTAAATGATACAATAGCAAATGCTTTAGATACTATTCAAGGTAAGATTGTTCCATATAATTCTGAATGGAATACAGGAATATCACTTCCGGTACAAAAGATATTGGAAGAAGAAGGGATTTTTCCAATACAAGAATATGATTGGAATTTGCTTACACGAAAATTAAGAGATTATATTGAGCTTGTTTTAAAAGAAGTATGAGATTGATTTTGTAAATGAAAAAGCTAATCCCCCAGCTATGCTGGGGAGAATTGAGTAAGAGGAAGCGTAGCTACCGGAGGAAAGCACCGGGTGATCTACCATGCTCACACAACCAATGTGATTGCGCTGACCTTTGTGCTGCCCTTAAAGGATGAGATATTCACCAGAGAATTGTGGGAGATGGCTACAGAGTGTCCTGTGGTATTTCCGGATGGCGTGGGCGTGGTGGGATGGATGGTTCCCGGCGGAAGAGAGATTGCGGTGGCCACCAGCGAACTGATGAAACAGTATGACGTGGCAATCTGGGCACATCACGGCATGTTTGCCTCCGGCGAGGACTTTGACCTGACCTTCGGTCTTATGCACACAGTGGAAAAGGCGGCGGAAATTCTGGTAAAGCAGTTGTCCATGTGCCCTCGGAAACTTCAGACTATCACAGCTCAGAACTTCCGTGACCTGGCAGTGGACTTTAAGGTCACGTTGCCGGAGAAGTTCTTATATGAAAAAGAATAGTATGACAGGTATTGCCATGCTGTAGAAGAATGCAAAGAGGCAGTTGGAAGGCGCAGCAATGGAAGGTGGCAGAATATGAATCGTGTCAGCAAGCAGCAGTGGAAAACCGTTTAAGCAATCGGGTTGTAACTTCGACCTTTGCTGTATGGACAATTTTGGTATCTATCTGCTCAATCAAAAGTCTGGCAGCAGTCATGCCCATATAGTGGCGCGGAACATCTATTGTGGTGAGTGACGGCTCAAGACATGGAGGCAAACCGGTATGTTTTTATGTCTGAAAACAGGATTTCAGGGTTGACGGGTCAATGGAGAAGGGCAATAATTAATTATAAAAGGACTTTTGAAATGAGAGGAGTTTGAAAATGGAACAATATAAAATGTTTGAACTTAAGTTTGAAGGCAGCTGCCCGAACGGGTCTGAGGCGGTTGTGGATTTGGAAGCCGTCTTTACAAACGGCGGTGAATCGAGGGTAGTAAAAGGCTTTTATAAGGGAAATGGCACATATGCGGTTCGTTTTCTGCCGGAAAAAGAGGGGGTTTACAAATGGAAGGTGTCCGGATGCGTGGAGGCCTGCGGCGAGGAGACATGCGTGAAGGCTGTGGATGGGAGCGCACATGGAATTGTCCGGGCAGTGGGAACACATTTTGAATATGCGGACGGAACCCCCTTCAAACCCTTTGGTACGACTATTTATGCCATGATGCATCAGAAGGAGGAATTGATCAGGCAGACATATGAAACCCTGGCTGCTGCACCGTTCAACAAGGTAAGGTATTGTGTCTTTCCCAAACACTACGATTACAACCATAATGAGCCGGAATTGTTTGCGTTCGAGAAGGATGAGGACGGCAAATGGGATGTTAACCGTCCATGCTTTGCGTTCTGGGACCATTTTGAATCCGGTATTTTAAAGCTGCAGGAAATGGGAATCCAGACAGATTTGATCCTGTTCCATCCTTACGATCGCTGGGGATTTTCTGCTTTGAGTCTGGAGCAGTGCAAAATTTATCTGGACTATCTGCTCCGCCGGTTCTCCGCAATTCCTTCTGTATGGTGGAGTATGGCAAACGAGTATGACCTGATGCTGAAGCATCCTATGGAACACTGGTATGCCTTTGAACAGTTTATCGCAGAAAATGACCCGTATCATCATTTGCTTGGGAACCATAACTGTATAAAGTTCTATGACAATAGCAGACCCAATATTACCCACTGCTGCGTACAGACGGCATGGATGGAGAAAGCGGCAGAGTGGATGCGCAGATTCAACAAGCCGGTGGTCTATGATGAATGCTGCTATGAGGGGAACCTACCCTATAACTGGGGCAATATATCCGCTTTTGAAATGGTACACCGTTTCTGGAGTGCCTGCACTGTGGGCGCTTACTGCACTCATGGGGAGGTATTCCTTTCCGAGGATGAAGTGCTCTGGTGGGCAAAAGGCGGTGTTCTGAAGGGAGAAAGTCCAAAGCGGATTGCATTCTTAAGAAGCATCCTGGAAGAACTGCCGGGCTATCTGGAGGAATGGGAAAACAAGTGGGTGGCAGATGCAGAGAATGAGGAATTTCAGAAGGTGATGGAGCGATTTGGCCTGCTCAGGGAATCTATTTCCGAAGCGGAGCTGGATGCGCTGGATCGGAAAGATAAGGACTGCAGAGGGCATTATGGAGACAAGGTCTTTTTACAGTACCTGGGACGGCATTGCAATGCGCTGCTGAGCTGGAAGCTTCCGAAAGGGCATAAATACCGTGTGGAGATCATTGATGTGTGGAATATGACAAGGGAGACGGTTTTGACGCAGTGCAGCGGCAATATAGAAGTGCAGCTTCCGGGCAGGGAGGGCATGGCAGTACTTGCAGTAGAGGAATGCCTGTAACAGGAAAGCGTCCAGATCAGTACCTGGCGCATAACGGGGCACCGCACAGGCAGGGTGCTACAGGGCTCGGTGGGAATTGACGGATGCGGAGCATGTGATCATCTCTGTCATTGTTCCTTTTGGATGCGAAGCATTGTTGAAGCTGCCGCTGGCCCCGGAGGAGATTTACCAGGACAGCGCCAATCCGATCTTTTTGGATGTGAAGAATGGAATCTGTCACTTACAGGCAGGAAGTTACCAGGTGCAGTATCGGTTGACGAACTCACTGAGACAGGTATTCAACACACATACGGCAATCCGGGAACTGCTGCAAAGAAGGGATATAGTGGAAGCACTGAAGGAGGTGGCTGATCTGACCTGTATACCCAATCAGTACCTGGGCCTCAGCGTCCGGGAAATGGCAGCACGGCATGGGGGCATAAGTGAGGAACAAATGGATGCCATGGATGTGATATTAAAGTCTGTTTGTATGATGTGACGGCAGTAGTGTGCATGGAAAAATGTAGTGTGTGCTATCATGGAGAACCCGGCAAGGATGCTGTGTTATGTATCGTAGGGATGTAACACCCTACGTTCTATATGTCGCTTATCTTGAGGATAGTGTATGGCAACAAATACATTCGGAATATCTTTCTGGAGATACAACTGAAAAAACGGTACAGAATTTCTCCTCTTGCACCCGGTATGTCTTTGTCTGTTATGTACATAAGCAGAGCAGGGGGAGACCGGGCTGTACGAAAAAGTATGTCAGGGAGCAGGACATACAGGAGGCAGTGTCACGGTCCCTGCGCCTGCAGGTGGAAGCTGTGCTGGATCTGGAAAGGCGGATAAAAAGGGGGGGCGTCATCCGGATGCAGGAGAAGGGACTGGATGGAAGGCCTCGGGAGGGAGTGCGGGCGCAGTTGGAGCGTATGAAAGAACTCTGCAAAGAGCGAAATAATCTGTATGAGAAGCAGAATGACTTGAAAGGGCAGAAACAAAAGATTGAGAAGTTGTCGGAACGATAAGAAATGTGGGGCGTGGCGGTTGCTATGCCCTATATTTTATAGTGGTAAACGGAAAATGGAAGTGATATAATCAAATCTATAAATCGGGAATATGAATGGGAGAAAAAATATATGATTCAAAAAGAAGTTTTACATGGCGGAAGAAAAGGTAAAATATC
>CAMWSA010000263.1 GCA_947176785.1 uncultured Lachnospiraceae bacterium | reverse complement strand
AATATATTTTGGGACTTTATATACCTGAAATAGGGAACTGGGGAGAAGTCGTAGTACCCGAAGTCAACGGTGGAGTTCATTGCTATTGGGTCAGTTATAAAGGAGAAGATACGAAACCGATAGAAAATGAAGATGAACGCATAAAAAAATACACAGCCAACGAGAAAGTGTGTTTTGCGGCATTTGTTGCGTATTATTCTGAACTTGTACCAGAAGAATTGTACAGCGATATAATAAAATATCCAACAGAGCATATCCTGCGGTATTGGGACAAAAATTCGCCTAATTATAATAAAGAAATTTTCGATGAGGGCGAACCGTATGATATTGAGTATTTTCAATGGTTTGTACCTTGCCTTAAAGACAAGGAAACAGCGGACAGGCTGACATCAATTTTATGTCAGAATCCTACGGCTTTTATGGAACTTGATTTTGCAAAATCTGACACGGAATATGTACATTTGCCCTGTGACGTGGTGGGACACCCGAACAGTATAGTGTATCCTGCTGTAGTAAACTTAGTTCTTGATTCGTTGAAATACAGAATGGCTCAACAAAACGAAGATGGTCGGTGGCCGTTAGGTTGGTCGTTTGGTGATGACGAGGGCTTGAAGAGATTAAAGTCTAAGTACGAAACATACCGCACGCTTGCTATGTTAGAGAAATTAGATAGATTTGATATGATTGAAAAATAAATTTCAAGACGTCTGTCAGTCGAACATGGCGGTTGATTATGTACATAATTTTAAAATAATAATCCAAAAGAATAATTTCCGGAAAACCAGTCTCTACACTAAAGAACCAAAACAATCCAAATTTTCAGTTTTCGGTTTTAATCGAGGATGCAATGCTTGAATTATTAAATTCATTATCATTTCCAATAGTAACACTTTGATCATCATAAATCAGCACATAAATAGGATTTGTTCCCCGGCTATATAAAGCCGGGGAAATATGAGTGGAACACAGGCTTATTACATGATATAATGGAGAGCGAAAATTAGAACTCTCACATGAGGTGTAAGAAGAGTAAGGAAGAAAAGAAAGATGCTGGATATATTAATTGTAGAAGATAACAAAGAAATAGGTATTTTGCTGTGTGATTTTTTACGTAAGGAGAATTACACGGTTAGTGTAGCCCAGACCGGTGAAAAAGCTTTGGAATTATATGAAAAATATGGGGCTAAAGTGATTGTGTTGGATATTATGCTTCCCGGAATAAATGGATTTGCGGTTTGTTCTAAGATTCGGGAGACTTCCAATACCCATATTTTAATAGCCAGCGCCAAGGTGGAAAAGAATGATCAATTAAAAGGCTTAAATCTTGGTGCAGATGATTACATTGAGAAACCTTATGATGTAGATATTTTAATTGCCAAGATTAAAGGCATTTTTAAAAGAAAATATGGTCAGGCAGAGATTGTAGAAGGGAATATTCGACTGAATACTGTGCAGCAGTCGATCTATGTAGATGGGCAGAAAAAGGAAGTTACCGAAAAGGAGTTTGAACTGTTAAAGCTGCTGATCGAGAACAAGAATGTAACTATGAAGAAGGAGTATTTGTTCAATACCGTTTGGGGAAGTGACAGTGATTCGGAGATGCAAACACTGACGGTACATATTAAGTGGCTTAGGGAAAAAATAGAAGAAGAACCCAAAAAGCCCAGGCATATTATTACAGAGTGGGGAGTAGGGTATCGGTTTGAGTAAGTTTAAAATTTTTACACATTGTATTGTCATTGTTGAGATATTGCTTATTCTGTCAGCCAATATACTTTATTTTCATCAAAACAATTACAGTGACGGAAGATTGTATATTGTGGAAGCAAAGCGTGCGATGAAAGAGATAGAAGAACAAAAACCGGATGCTTCCGAAATAGAAGCAATGAATTTCGATAAGTATGAGACGATAATTGGAATCAGAGAGTTTGTTGCCGGGGAAGCCTGTGATAACGATTATTTGGTGGAAGAAATAACCGGTAAACTGTACCGGATAGAATATGCAGAGGAAAGGAGTCCACGATTGCCTTTGTACATAAATATCTCATTGATGGGCATGATGATTGCGACAATGATTGTACTCTCGTATGTGTATCATAAAGTCTTAAAACCTTTTCGGGATATGAGTAATTTATCTTATGAGCTGGCGAAAGGGAATTTGTCCATGCCTGTAAAAGAAGAAAAAAGTAAGCTGTTTGGGCGTTTCCTGTGGGGAATGGACATGCTTCGCGAAAAGCTGGAGGATAACAAGGAGAAAGAACTGGAATTTCAAAAGGAGCGGAAGACATTGATTCTTTCTTTGTCCCATGATATTAAAACGCCGCTTTCTTCCATTGAATTGTATTCCAAAGCGTTGTCGGAGGATTTGTATGACACACAGGAGAGAAAGGACGAAGCTTTGCAGGGCATTGCAAGGAATGTTAAAGAAATAAAGGTGTACGTTAATTAAATTGTAACGGCATCCAGAGAAGATTTTCTGAATTTGGAAGTAAGTATGGGAGAGTATTACCTTTCAGAGGTTATAAAAGCCACAGAAAATTATTATAAGGATAAGTTGTCTGTGATTCACACCGAATTTCAAGTGGATGACATTTCGGAATGTCTTGTTAAAGGGGATAAGAACCGTATGGTTGAGGTTCTGCAAAATGTGATGGAAAACGCCATAAAATATGGTGACGGCAAGCGGATCTGCATTTCATTTGAGGAGGAAGAGGACTGTGAATTAATACAGATCAAGAACTCGGGGTGCAGTCTGAAAAAGGAGGAACTTCCAAATCTGTTCGATTCCTTCTATCGTGGAAGCAATAGTACCGGTATGAAAGGGAGCGGTCTGGGGCTTTATATCTGCAAAACACTGATGCGTAAAATGGAGGGTGAAATCTTTGCCGGGATGAATGAAGATGGTTTTTGCGTGACGATAGTAGTTGGAAAGGCATAATGGGTATGTAAACTTCAGAGTCATATTTCGTGACTCTGAAGTTTTGCTTTTAATGATTATTTAATAATTTCGGTGTTAGCATATCTCTTGCAGAACCAATTCAGAATAGGCGATTGCGAAACGTATATATTGCCCACTCCCTGTTACTTAAAAGGAGGTTTCGCAATTAGCTGCCAATTCAGAAGCAAGAGAGGAGTAAAAGAATGTATCTAAACATACTAAAAAAAGACTTAAAACGAAAAAGGACAATGAATATGATTCTTCTATTATTTATGATCCTTGCCACAATGTTTGTATCGTCAAGCGTAAACAACATTATAAATGTTACCACGGCACTGGACAGTTATTTTGAAATGGCAAATGCGCCTGATTATTTTGCGGCTGCTATGAATAAAAATTGTGCCGTTGACATTGATGAAATGGTAAGCTCGGCAAGTGCAGTAGATAGTTATGCAACGGAAAACGTGTTGTTTTTATCGGCCGATAATTTTATCTATGATGACGAAAGTATAGTTATCGAGGGAGGTACGCAACTGGTTCACAGCGACATTTGTATGAACTATTTTCTTTCCGATGGCAGTATCCTTGAAACGGTAGGGCAGGGCGAGTTTTATATGACGGAGAGTAGGGCGGACGCTCTCGGTGTTGATGTGGGCGATAAGCTTACCATAGAGTGTAACGGCATGCGCCGTGAATTTGTTCTTGCAGATAAAATAAAGGACGCGCTTTTCGGTTCAAATCAGATGTCAATTACCCGTTATATAATAAGCGAGGAGGATTTTGAGTGTTTCCTTTCCGCAGAAAACACAGAAGGATATTATGGCGGTACTCTTGTTTACCTATATTCTTCCAATATTGAAACGGCTCTGCCGCAGATAAAACCGCTTGTAGATAACAGTGCTCTCACAATGGACAGAGCCATTATGGAATTCCCCTATATTTTTGATATGATAGTGGTAGGTATTCTGCTTGTGTTAAGCATTATTCTTATTATAATAGCATTTGTGGTTTTACGTTTTACCATTTCCTTTACACTTTCCGAGGAATTCCGTGAAATCGGTGTAATGAAAGCTATTGGTATCGGCAATTTCAAAATCCGGGGCTTATACCTTGTGAAATATATGGGGCTTTCTATCATCGGTGCGGCTATCGGTCTTGCCCTTAGCTTTCCCTTTGGTAAAATGCTTATGAGCGTTTCCTCGCAGACAATTATTGTCGGAAATCAGAGTCCGATTTTGGTAAACATTCTCTGTGCTGTTCTTGTCATCGCAGTAATTTTACTGTTCTGCTATGGCTGTACAGGCAAGGTCAAGAAATTGACGCCCATTGACGCTATCAGAAACGGTCAGACAGGTGAACGCTTCCGTAAAAAGAGTCTTATGAGTTTAGGTAAATCCAAGCTTCCTGTAACGCCTTTCCTTGCACTTAATGATATTGTAAGCAGCCCCAGGCGTTACAGCATTGTCACACTCACATTCTGCCTCTGCCTTGCTCTTTTGCTTATGCTTTCGGCAACTGTTTCTACTATGAACAGCAACAGTCTTGCTACAGCATTTGGATGGGCAGACTGCGATATCTATTTGGACAGTAAAATGAGTGCGGAATGTATGCTGGAAGACGGACACGAAAAGCTTGAAAAGCACCTTGACGAAATGGAACAGACTCTTGCAGAAAATGGTATTCCTGCAAAATGCTATCAGGAAATGATGTTTGTCCTGCCCGTATCTTTCGGAGAAAACGAGAGCAATATCCCTATATATCACGGCACAGGCTCATCAATGGATATGTACGAATACACAGCAGGAATATCACCACAGAATACCGATGAAATTGCAATAACGCGAATTGCTGCGGATAAGCTGAACGCCAAAATTGGTGATACCGTTACGATTAAAACCATTGACGGAGATAAGGAATATATCATTTCGGCGTTTTTCCAGTCTATGAATATGCAGGGCAGCGGTATCAGACTTCACAGCGATGAGTACATAAATTACGTTCAGGCGGTAGCCAGTATCAAGACGCAGATTACCTTTACGGACCATCCTGACAGCAAGGAAATTGAACAGAGAATGGAAGAAATTCAGAGGATTTTCCCCGATTATGATAATATAAAAACCTGCGCCGAAGCAGTAGCGGATATGGTCGGTGTTGCGGGAACTCTTGACGCAGTAAAATCCCTTGTAGTTGTTCTTACAATCGTATTAGCTGCACTCATAATCGTACTTATGGAGCGTTCTTTTATCGCAAAGGAGCAGGGCGAAATTGCACTCATGAAAGCTGTAGGCACACGAAACGGAAAAATCTATGCATACCACGCTTTAAGATTTTTATTCGTGGGAATGATTGCAGTGATTATCGGCGAAATTTTCGCAATGCCTCTTACGCACCTCTGCATTGACCCGGTCTTTAAAATGATGGGTATGGAGCTTGTGGTTGACTACGTTGTCAATCCTGTAGAAATGTATCTTATCTTCCCTATTGTAATTCTTGCTACAACAACCGTAAGTGCATTCCTGACCTCACTTTACACAAGAAAAATCAAGTCCTCCGACACTGCTAACATTGAATAATATAAAATTTAAATAACGAAAGGAACCGATTATGAATATTTTAGAAGTAAAAGACCTCTGCAAAACATATATCGTAAACAAACGCCAGAACAACATTTTGAAAAATGTAAGCTTTACCGTCTCTGAAGGCGAAATGGTAGAAATTATGGGGCCGTCAGGTTAGGGTAAATCAACGCTCCTGTATGCCGTTTCGGGCATGGATTCCATTACCGCAGGC
>CAMWSA010000262.1 GCA_947176785.1 uncultured Lachnospiraceae bacterium | reverse complement strand
CTATGTATATGATGTGAAGATCGGTGAGTCGCCACTGTGGATGAAACGCAGGCTGGCGCTGATGGGGCAGGATGCCATCTCCAACATTGTTGACATCACCAATTACGTGCTGCTGGAGATGGGGCAGCCCATGCACGCCTTTGACTGCGACTATCTGGAGGGCAATGCCATCCATGTGCGCCGGGCCGGCGAAGAGGAGAAAATAACCACTCTGGACGGTCAGGAGTATACGCTGGACACCAACAATCTGGTGATCTGTGACGGCGTAAAACCGGTGGCTCTGGCCGGGGTTATGGGCGGCCTGAATTCCGAAATCCGGGAGAGTACCACGGAAGTCCTGTTTGAGTCGGCAAAATTTGCCAGGGACAATATCCGCAAGACCTCCCGGGGGCTGGGAAAGCGCACGGATGCCAGCGCAAGGTATGAGAAGGGTGTGGATGAGTTTTCCACGGTACATGCCATGGAGCGGGCGCTGCATCTGGTTCAGCAGCTGGGCTGCGGCAAGGTATCCTCCACCCATGTGGATGTGAACACGGGCAACAGCATAAAGCCCCGGGAGATGAAGGTCAGCGTCAGAAAGGTGGAGGACGTGCTGGGCATAGAGGTTCCCGCGGGGGAGATCCTGCGGATTATGAAGAATCTGGATTTTGCCCCGTCCATGGACGGGGACGAGCTGACCTTGCAGGTGCCGGCCTATCGGGAGGATATGGACGATTATCCGGACGTGGCGGAGGAAGTAATCCGCATGTACGGCTATGATCATGTGATTTCCGCTTTCATGCCCCAGGCCCGGGTGACCATGGGAGGTGTGCCCCAGAATATGCAAAAGGAGTTGAAACTCAAGAGGGCGTTGTGCAGTGTGGGGGCTTATGAGTGCATCCACTACAGCTTTTTCTCTCCCTCGGATCTGGATCTGCTGCGTCTGCCCCAGGA
Source organism: uncultured Lachnospiraceae bacterium (assembly GCA_947176785.1). Lineage (GTDB taxonomy): Bacteria > Bacillota > Clostridia > Lachnospirales > Lachnospiraceae > Acetatifactor. Next base: position 4,807 of record CAMWSA010000262.1, on the reverse strand, counting down.
TGCGCCCGAGCGCCAGGCTATCCGCATATTGAATCCCATCAACGAGGAACTGTCCCTGATGAGGACCACACTGCTTCCTTCCATGTTGAATGCGATTTCCCGGAACCAGAAAAAGGGCAACCTGGAGGGACGGCTTTTCGAGAGCGCCAGGGTGTTCATCCCCCGGTCCCTGCCCTTGTCCGAGTATCCGGACGAGAGGGAGACGCTGTGTATAGGCGTATTTGGGGAGAAGGAGAGTTTCTTTACCCTGAAGGGCATGGCGGAGGAGGTGGCCGGGGCGCTGTTTGTCCAATTTGATTATGTGCCGGTGACAGAGCCTTTCCTGCATCCCTATCAGGCGGCTGCCATTTATTTTGAGGGAGTAAGAGTGGGCTGCATGGGCAAGGTGTCTTATGAGGTTGCGGAGCGGCTTGATCTGCGCGCGGATGCCTATGTGCTGGAGATCGACCTGCGCAGCCTGGCGGACGCCTACGGCAGGCAGGCCAGCTTCACTCCGCTGCCCAGGTTCCCGGAGGAGAGCCGGGATCTGGCGCTGGTGATGGACAAGGAGACGACCTGCGGCCAGGTGGAAGAGGTAATCCGCAATTCCTGCAGCCATATCAAGTCCATCCGCCTGTTTGACGTATATGAGGGCGGCCAGATTGCGGCGGGCAAGAAGAGCATGGCCTTCACGGTGGAGTTTACGCCCGGGGAGGAGGCTTTCGAGCCGGATTCGGTGGACCGCTTTGTGAAGAAAATCCTTAAGAATCTGAAAAACCGGCTGGATATTGAACTCCGGAGTTAGATGTAAAGATGTTTCTTATAGAAAGGAAATGGCGTATGTTAAAAAAATGTGCATGGGAAAATTATGACGAGAAGCAGCTTAAGAAGCTGGAGAAGCTGAGCCGGGAGTACAGGGAATTTCTGGATCAGGGCAAGACGGAGCGGGAGTGCATCGACACCATCGTCAACATGATCGAAAAAGAGGGCTACAGGGAACTGGAGGCGCTGATCAAATCGGGAGAAGCCCTGAAAAAGGGAGACAAGGTCTACAGTGTCTGGATGAACAAATCCATAGCTATGTTCAGCATCGGCCAGACGCCCCTGACGGAGGGCATGAACATTCTGGGCGCTCACATCGACAGCCCCAGGCTGGATGTGAAGCAGAACCCGCTGTTTGAGGATATCGACCACACCTTTGCCTACATGGACACCCATTACTATGGCGGCGTAAAAAAATATCAGTGGGTGACTCTGCCCCTGGCCATCCATGGCGTGGTGGTCAAGAAGGACGGTACCACCATTGAGTTAAATATCGGGGAAAACGAGGAGGATCCCGTATTTTTCGTATCCGACCTGTTGATCCATCTGGCCGGGCAGCAGCTGGAGAAGACGGCGGCCAAGGTCATCGAGGGGGAGGCCCTGGATCTGATTGCCGGCACAAAGCCCCTGGTTTTGGGTGAGGAGGAAAAGGAGACGGACGAGGGCAGGAAAAAGGCCAAAAACCTTGTCAAATCCGGGGTCCTGGATATCCTGAAGGAGACCTATGATATCGAGGAGGCAGATCTGATCTCCGCGGAGTTGGAGGTGGTGCCCGCAGGCAAGGCCCGGGAGGCGGGCTTTGACCGCAGCATGATTCTGGCTTATGGGCAGGACGACAGGGTCTGTGCGTTTACCTCTCTGAAAGCCATGTTGGATTTAAAGGGGCACGAGAGAACCGTGTGCTGCATTCTGGTGGACAAGGAGGAGATCGGCTCCGTGGGGGCCACGGGCATGCGCTCCCACTTCTTTGAGAATGCGGTGGCGGAGCTGATGAATCTGGCGGGGGAGTACAGCGAACTGAACGTGCGACGGTGCCTGGCCCGCAGCGCCATGCTCTCCTCCGATGTGAGCGCGGCCTTTGACCCCGGTTACAGAAGCTGCTTTGAACTGCAGAACGCGGCTTTCCTGGGCGGCGGCATGGTGTTCAACAAATTCACCGGTTCCAGGGGAAAATCAGGCTCCAATGATGCCAACGCGGAATATGTGGCCCATCTGCGCAAGGTCATGGACGAGGGGGGCATACAGTGGCAGACGGCGGCACTGGGCAAGGTGGATGTGGGCGGAGGCGGCACCATTGCCTACATTCTGGCCCTCTACGGCATGAATGTCATCGACAGCGGCGTGCCCGTACTGAATATGCACGCCCCCTGGGAGGCCACCAGCAAGGCGGATATCTATGAGGCGTACAGGGGGTATAAGGTATTTGCGGAAAATGTGAGTATATGATAGCGGGCTTTTGCAAATCCCTTTGCCGTGAACCGGCTTTTTGTCTTTGACGGCAGGTCGGGAAACAATGGTATGGAGATGGTTATGGAACTGAAAAAATCGGATTTTTATTTTGAACTGCCCCAGGAGCTGATTGCGCAGGACCCCCTGGAGGACCGCTCTTCCTCCCGGCTTTTGCTGCTTGATAAAAAAACGGGGCAGTTCCGGCACGAGGTTTTTCACAATATTACCCGGTACCTGCGGCCTGGGGACTGTCTGGTGCTGAACAATACCAAAGTGATTCCCGCCAGGCTGTTGGGAGAGCGGGAGGGCACCGGTGCCCATGTGGAGGTGCTGCTGCTCAAGCGCCGGGAGAGCGATGTGTGGGAAACTCTGGTGAAACCCGGCAAAAAGTGTAAGCCCGGCACCTGCCTGGTGTTTGGAGACGGATTGCTGAAGGCACAGGTGCTAGAGACGGTGGAGGAGGGCAACCGCCTGATCCGTTTTTCCTATGAGGGTATCTGGGAGGAGGTGCTGGACCGGCTGGGGGAGATGCCTCTGCCTCCTTATATCACCCACAAGCTGCAAGACAAAAGCCGTTATCAGACCGTCTACGCCAGGCACGAGGGATCGGCGGCGGCTCCCACGGCGGGACTGCATTTTACCCGGGAACTGCTGTCGCAGATTGAGGAGATGGGAGTGGACATCGTATATGTGACGCTGCATGTGGGGCTGGGTACATTCCGGCCTGTGAAGGAGGAAAATGTGCTGGAGCATCATATGCACTCGGAATATTATCAGATTACCGAGGCGGCGGCGGAGCGGATCAATGCCGCCAGGGCCGCCGGGGGCCGGGTCATCTGCGTGGGAACCACCAGCTGCCGCACCCTGGAAAGCGCGGCAGGCGAGGATGGCAGAGTGAGGCCGGGCTGCGGAAACACGGAGATTTTTATCTATCCGGGGTACCGCTTCAGGGTGCTGGACTGTCTGATCACCAATTTTCATCTGCCGGAGTCCACATTGGTGATGCTGGTCAGCGCCCTGGCGGGGCGGGATCAGGTGCTGGCGGCCTATGAGGAAGCCATCCGGGAGCGATATCGTTTTTTTAGTTTTGGGGATGCGATGTTCCTATATTAATCTTATAATTGTACATTTGTAGGGAAAGCGGGAAATGTTACAAAAATGGCATGTTTATGCTTAAGGAATTGACAATCTGTTAAAAATCGTGTAATATTTTGTTTATAATTACTACTGTCTGGGGGGCATCTTAATGGAAGAACGTAGAAAAAGTAAGAGAATGGATCTGGAGGCCAAACTGATGGTGAAGCGTTTGGACTCCACGGAGAAGCATGCGGTAGTCATTACTATTTCGGATGTATCCCGCACCGGTGTGGGATTCTCCTGTCCGGATCAGCTGGATATCAGGGCAGTATATGAGTGTTACCTGACCATTTGGACCAAGGAGGTCATACATGTATTTTTGCAGATTGTGCGCTCTGAAATAGTAGGGCCGGGAACCTTTCACTATGGTGCCGTTTTTATCGGCATGTCCGAGCAGGACGCTTTCCGCATCAGTGTGTATGAGCATTTCTCGGAGCTTAATTAATATATCAGGGAAATTTCAGCATTCTTGCCTATAAAAGAGGCTGTGGAAAATGCCTTCCCTGCGCTTTGGAGAACAGCGGTTTTCTGCCTTGTTTTCCGAAGCACAGGGATATTAGGCTTTCTTCACAGCCTTCCTTTTTACATTTTTTTCTCGTGGATGACAAATTGGGGCGTGGAGAGCAGCTTTTTGGCGGCCTCCTGGGAAGCCTCGTCATAGAATTCGATCCGCAGCGTGCCTTCCTCATATTCCCGGTTGTGAGCGATACCGATATTTTTGATATTGATATTGTTAAAAGCCAGAGTGGTGGCTACCTGGGCCAGCATGCCGGGGCGGTCGTCAATATCAATAGTAAATGCGTACACCCGTTTGATGGGGCCGCTGGAGGCATTGATAAAGGAATCCCGGTAGATTCTGGCACTGTCGAAAAGCCGGTACAGCGCTTCTCCCTGGCGTCCTTCCAGCTGGTCTCTGATTTTGGACAGGGAATCAATGTAGCTGTTCAGCAGCAGGGAGATATTTTCCGTATTGGTCAGGCAGATCTGCTGCCACATGGCGGCGGAAGAGGAGGCGATCCGGGTGATATCCTTGAATCCCCCCGCAGCCACCAGCTTCATGATACCCTCCTCGCTGTCCGAATCCCGCACCAGATTGACCAGGGCGGCAGCGATCACATGGGGCAGATGGCTGATGCCTGCGGTGACATAATCGTGCTGCCGATAATCCAGCACCAGAGGAATGGCCCCCGTGGCCTCCACCAGCGTCCGGAAGGCGGCCAGCCTGTCCGGGGCGGTCTGGCTGGTGGGGGTCAGGATATAGTAGGCGTTCTCCAGCAGCCTGGCCTTGGAGTTGGCGTAGCCAAAGCGTTCGCTGCCCGCCATGGGATGCCCCCCGATAAACTGTGCTTCCAGACCGGCCAGGGCGATATGCTCATGGATATAGGTCTTGACGCTGCCCACATCCGTCAGGGTGCAGGAC
>CAMWSA010000261.1 GCA_947176785.1 uncultured Lachnospiraceae bacterium | reverse complement strand
CCCGCAATCTTACTGATCCCACGCTGGCGATGGACTTGTCATAAATAACCACTGCAATCAGGATTACATCCACCTCCTGCTTATCGATAACATGCAGTATCGGCTCCAACAAATATTTCTGATCTTCAATCATATTAAAATCACATACGGATTTCCCTATGTGAAGATCCCCCAAATGTAGTACCTTCATTTACTTTTCCCCTTTGTATCCTTTTTTTTGCGGACAAAAAATACCATGTCACACAAGCTTGAAATCGGTTGCCATAAATCGACTTCACCATGATTATATTCCATATTCTATCTCATGCCAAAAGACAAGTCAATTGCAATAAGCATGTTAATTCGCACGTAAAATTAGTACCTTTTCAGCCTGGATCGTCTTGAACGTGCCATGTATGGTGCCCTGTGAAAAGTACCCTGTCCCTGGGGCCGCAGTTCGCCGTCCCCAAAAGGGCTTTTCATTTTAAGGGGTTTATGATAAACTATAAGAAAGCGTCTCATCTATTAATGAAATGATACCGGCATTTCAGCAATGGGAAGAGAGGGCTTTTATTATGTTATGGCAATTATGAGGCATATTTATCCGTATGCCCGGTAAATGCCGGAGAGAAAAAAGAAAAGGAGAGATGGTAAAGTGACCGGGAAAAGAAAGGACTCCCACAGCCGGGAGATCAGGCGAAGCCTTAATGGCAGAATATTGAGGAGTACGACGCTCAATATCTTGATACTGGTAATTGTTTGCTGCGCAATAATGGGCAGATCCATGCAGGAACTGGCAAACAGTATTCTGCTGGACAGTCTGCAGCCAATGGTGCGGCAGTCGGCCAAGACCGTGGAGGCCAATGTACATATGCTGGCGGATCGGATGATGACCATTGCGGGTGACTCCCGTATGAAAGCAGCCGAAAATGGCGGCGGGGGAGGAGATGATTCGGCAGTCTGGGCAAATCGGGAGGAACTGTTGACGGAGGCAGCCGAGATATATGAGTTTTGCTCGATTGCCCTGTATGATTTAGACGGACAGTTATTTCAGGGAATGGACAATGCGCCGGAGAGTCTGGACGAATATTTCTTTTCACTTTTAAAGGAGACAGACAATCTTACCACATCTCCTTCCACGATATTGAATAGCCGGGAACTGGGTATTACCATGGGTATGCCGGTGAAAGAGGACGGGGAGACTGTTTTGTATGTGGTGGGCATCTATAAATATGATACGCTCAATGATGTGATTGACAGCATCAACCTGGGCAAGCATGGCACAGCCTATATGGTGAACCGGGAGGGGATTGTGATGGGGCATCCGGATGAGTCCATGGTTCTGGAGGGCAATACCCTGGCGGGTCTCAGCGGCGGGAACGAGGAGGCTGTCAGCGGTGTCACCACAGGAGAAACCGGCGCTGCGGAGTTTGTTGTCGGGGGCCGGAACATGCTGGTGGCCTTTTCTCCTATCCGCGGCACCCAGTGGTCTCTGGTGATACAGGTTCCCAAGTCGGATTACGACAATATGATCAATGGGGCAATGCTGGCGGCGATCTTATGTACTCTGGCAGTGCTGATCATATCCATACTGCTGGTTCTGCGTCTGGCCACATCCATATCCCGGCCGGTGAAGAGTGTAACAGGGCGGATGGTAGCGCTTTCGGACGGTGATCTGCATACGGAGGTGGCACCCGTGCATTCCGGTGATGAACTGGAGATGATGACCAGGACTCTGGATGCCACCGTGGAGGGCGTCAACCGCTATATATCGGATATCCGGAATGTGCTGACCCATGTGGCCGAAGGAGACCTGTGTGTGGAGCCCCAGGTGGATTATAAGGGGGATTATACCCTGATCCGGGAAAGCCTGGGCGTCATCCTCCGGTCAATGAACGAAACCATTGCGGGCTTTAAAGCCGCGGCGGCCCGGCTTGCCAATATGTCGGTTGAACTGAATGGGCAATCAGGGCAGCTGCACCAGGCTTCGATGGAGCAGAACCAGTCTGCGGAGGCGCTGGTTCACGAAGTGGCTAACGTGAAGGAAAGGCTCTCAGGCGTCACGGAGAGCAGTGACCAGACCCGTATTAAGACGGAAGAAATCGCCCAGTGTGTTCAGGAGGCCAATGTGAGGATGGCTTCTCTGTCAGGCGCAATGGACGATATCAACGCCAACGCCCAGGAAATCACCAAGATTGCCAAAGCCATCGAGGATATCGCGTTCCAGACCAGCATCCTGGCTCTCAATGCCTCCATAGAGGCGGCCCGGGCCGGAAGCGCCGGGAAGGGATTTGCCGTGGTGGCCAGCGAGGTACAGCGGCTGGCATCCAAGAGCGCCGAGGCGGCGAAAAACGCCACGGACATGATGGCCGGTACCCGGGACACCATTGCGGCAGGCGTGAAGCTCACTGCTGACACGGCCAGTTCCCTGGAGGCTATTTCCGTTGTATCGGAACAGATCAGCACCATTTCCGATCACCTGGTGTCATCCGTACAGGGGCAGGAGAGCGCATTGGCGATTATGGAGGAGCGAATCAGTGTCATTTCCACCATCGCCGACCGGAACCTGCAAAATGCCGGCGGAATGGAACGGTCCAGCGGATCGCTGGAAAAAGAGGCGGAAGCCCTCAAATCCCAGGTGGTAAAATTTGTATTGAAGGAGGAGCGCGGCAGATGAAAAAGACAGTAGGCGTATTAATGCTTCTTGCGCTGCTTGCTGTGCCGCTGACGGCCTGCGGCACGGAACAGGAGGGGCTTCAGGACGGCTATTATACGGCGCAGGCCGCTCAGTATAGCTTTGGCTGGAAAGAATATATAACCATTATGGTCAAAGGAGGAAGCATTGTGTCCGTGGAGTACAATGCCGAGAATGCCAGCGGCTTTATCAAGAGCTGGGACAATGCGTATATGCAGAATATGCTTCATTCCAACGGTACATATCCCAATGAGTATACCCGTTACTATGCCGGACAGCTTCTGGAGGGACAGGGGGAGACGGACATTGATGCCCTGACAGGGGCATCTACCTCCCACAGTTCTTTCCTTAAGCTGGCTGAAGCGGTACTGGAACAGGCCAGGCGGGGAGACTCGGGCGTAGTGTATGTGGATACAGCCGAATAAAGGCTTATTCGGGAATCGGACAGCCGTTTCACACATGGATTAAAAAATGAATAAGGGTCCTGCCTGTGGGCAGAGAATGCGGAGCATCCGTTGATATGTCATTTATCCTCAGAGGATATATTAACGGGTGCCCTTTTTTGTGATTATACGCAAAGCGGTTAGAATTTCGCGCAACGCCATCTATGGCCTGTTGCGGCAGCAGGCGTGAGGGCCTGTGCCCATGAGCATGGTTTCTGTCAGGATGAATCGTGCCGGATTATGGGGATGGCAGCCGACGGCCTTCTGTCGGGATTATGGTCAGGTGTACCGCGAAAGCGCAGGCTTTCGCAGCGGGATGGTCATGCGACCGTCTGGCGTTGGGAGTATGGTCGGGTTTACTGTGGGATGGCATTGGGGTAGATGCGCTCCATCCTGGCATCGTCAAAATAGGCATCCATGGCCTGTTCCCAGGAATGCCTTGCCTCAAACCCATTGGCCCGTGAATCGTACCGCACCAGCGCCAGCACAGAGACGATGATATCGGCAAGCATAAAAAGAACAAGACCTGCCGTCAGCAGCCGCCCGGTTTTGCGCAGTATCAGGGAAATCAGCTTCGCGATCCGGGGATAAAGGAGCCGGAACCACACTACGGCGGCGATTCCCCAGAAAAAGCAGTACAGCAGGTTGATCCTGCCGCCCAGATTGAAGGGGATGCCGCTGTAATCCCAGAAAACTTTGCCGAACACGAGTTCCGTGAACACGCTGCAGGTGTACTCGTATGCGCCGCCCAGAAGGGTGCCCACCACGAAAAGGCGGGATTCCTTTTCATTCCGGTTCCTGAAAAGCAGGGCTGTGACCAGGGCGATAGCCAGTCCCCAGACGACGCTGAAGGGTCCCCACACCAGACTGCTTCTGCTCATCCATACACCCATGGTTACGCGGCAGAAGAGTGTCTCCACAAGATCCCCCAGCAGCGCGCCGATCAGAAAGAGCCAGAACAGATGCGTCAAAGTGCAGCTGCCGGTGTTTTCCTTTGCTCGGGCCTCGTCTCTGGAGGCGGTGGCAGGGTAAGCGCGTCGGATACGGTTATCCATGCGTTGGGAGATCCCGGTGCCCAGCCGCAGGGTCCACTGCTGCATTTTCCGGCTCCATTGAAACAGACGGGGGAGCCTTTTTTCCATATGGTAGATGAACAGGAGGGAGCCTGTCAGATCCAGCAGGCCGATGCCCGTCAGACCCCACACAATTATTTTCCGGCACAGGATGGGCAGGAAATGATACAGGCCCAGGATCATGCCGTTGGCGTACTGCACCACCACGTAGCCCAGCACGCCCCAGAGCAGCGAGTATTGCAGGCAGATATAGCCGTCCAGGTTCCACTTCTTATTGGAATAATCCCACCATTTCTTTTGCTTCATTCTCTCCAGGATTTTTCCGGTGAACCATTCTACGGCAGTGGACACCACCGTACAGCCCAGAAAAAGGAAGAAAGCGTCATCTCTCAGATCCTGTAGGACAATGGTCAGAAGCACCCCGGTAAAGCCGTAGATAAAGCAGAACGGGCCGGAGGCAAAGCCGCGGTTGCGGAAATCTTTTTCCTTGACTGTCGCAACGGTGGTCTCCGCCAGCCATGCCAGGAAGGAATATGTAAACAAGAGCATGGCGAGATCGTAAACTGTGTGGTTCATGGCATTTCTCCTATGGTGTGTTTTATACGCACGACCGTTTAGATTTTCCTTCCGGCAGGGCACATGTTGCCCTATTATGCAGCAGATGCCGTGACGGGATTGGAAAATCTCAGCGCCCGTTAGTATATAGATACTAAACCATACCCTGACCGGATGGTCAATAGGTACTTTGGATCATTGCGGAAAAGCGCAGGTTCCGTGGGCAGGCAGAAGCCTCCGTTTGGCAGCGGAGGTTTTTGTCGTTCCAAAATAACTATGAAAATTTCCGTGAAAGTGTTTACAAAGTAGACAAAGTGTGATATGTTTAAAATGTAAACATGCATGTTTAAGAGAAACGAATGGACAAAATAGCACAGGCTCCACAGGAGTGCGGGGAAGAGGCGGGGGTGGATGTAAAAGCTTCCAGGAACAGATGGGTGCAATATCGCAGGCAGAGCCGGTGATATGCGTGAAAGAGGTGTGGTTGAAGGCATATTCAACTATTGATTCGAATGTGCGCCGTAGCGCACGGATGGGTGTAAGCATGAAAGAGTTAAGTACAGCCGAGTGGTATGTGATGGAAAGCTTGTGGAAAGACAGCCCCAAGGTGGGCAGCCGGGTGGTGGCGGACTTAAAGGACAGTGTGGGATGGAGCCGCAGCACGACCCTGACCATGTTGAAACGCATGACGGACAAGGGGCTGATCTCCTGCGAGGACGGGGAAAGCATGAAGGTTTACCGGCCCCTGCTGGAGCGGGAGGAGGCTGCCCGGAAAGAGACGGAGAACTTTCTGGAGAGGGTATATCATGGGAGCCTGAGTATGCTGTTAAACCATTTTGTGGAAAAACAGTCCCTGAGCCGGGAGGAGATTGCGCAGCTGCGCAGGATTTTGGATCAGGCAGACGAAAAGTAAGAAAGGCAGTGACAGGAGTATTATGAGAAACAGGAGCATGAGATTGAAAAGATATGGTGCGGCAGGGCTGGGCATGCTGGCGCGGGCCCTGGGGGCCTGCGGGCAGCAGGGC
>CAMWSA010000260.1 GCA_947176785.1 uncultured Lachnospiraceae bacterium | reverse complement strand
AGTATACCCGCCGAAGATATTTTGAAGCATATCCTGCTTATTTTTTCCATATTCTCTTATACCTCATATTCCCATAATTGGAAGTATACCCAATAAACATACCACTGACAGCAGATAGTGAAGCCCTACCCAAATCAGGCAATTCAGCAGGGTCTCCTTCATTTTCGAGCCGGCAATGCCCATTGCCGTATACATGCAGAGAGCAAGCGGAGGTGTCATTCCCTCCATTGCCCCGGTGATGGCCGGCAGCATTACTGCCGCAAGAAGAGGATTTCCGCCGGCGGCAGCAAAGACGGAAATAATGGTAGACCCAAAAATCCGTATTTGCGCGGAGCCGGGCAGTATCATGCCCAGAATCGCTGTAATCAGGGGAATGATAAACGCAATGGCAGCAGCAGATAAATGCAAACGCTTAATAAACTCTCCGAACACCGCGCCCACCTCTGTTGCGGAGAACAGATTGCCAATGCAATACGCAAAAAATACTGTTGCGCCAATGGGGACAATCCCGTTCACAAATTTCTGCATCGCATCAGGCAGTTCACTCTTTTTATATTCCTTGCGGTTCACAAGCAGGGCATAGGCCGCCCCCAGGCCCGGGGTAAATATAAGTAAGCTTCCTGACAGCTTCCCTGCGCCGGCCCCCAGGCGAGCGGTCAGGAATGTCGCCTTAAAAAAGTAGTCTACAAGGAACGGAAGCAAAACAATGAGCGGAAGCAGCAGATTTTTCCATCCCGCCCGCAGCGCATTACCGAGTTCGGGAATATCCTTTTGCTCCATGGGCTGTACCTTATAATACCGGCAAAACAGATAAGCCGTAAGGATTCTCTGTAAGATGAACCATAATGCAACCCCCCAACAGACAAACCAGAAGCGGGACTGAGACATCTCCGTCCCGCTAAATTCATTGTAGCATGCAAGCGCTGTCAGAATAACGCCGGCTGGCGGGATCATGTTGCCCATTGTGCTGCAGGCACTTTCTATATTAGCTGCCAAAAAAGCAGGGACGCCTGACCTGATCATAGCCGGAATTGTAAACACACCCGTCGCAGCCACATTACCGGCACCGCTTCCGGACAAAGCACCCATAAAGGTACTGCCAATAACGGCTGTATATGCCGCTCCTCCCTTGAACCTGCCCAGAATGGATAAAATCACGTTTACCACAGAATCAATTGCGTGGGTAGCTTCCAGTATTTTTGCCAGGGCCAGAAATGCGATAATCGCATAAAACAAAGTATCTTTACTTGTCTTCTCAATATAAACCCAAAAATTCCTGTACTCCCCTGTAAGAATCAGCATAAGCACATAACCGTAAAACATACATTCATATATGGGGCGCTTGCACACCAAAAATGTAATGCTGATTGTTATCAATAAAACCACAATATACCATACCTCAACCGGCATTTGTATTCTCACCCCCGCTTACAATTTCAAACATATTTTCCTCATATAAATTGCCCGGCAGTTGGTGCCGCATTATGTCATATCCATTTTCAGATATTACATGGACAGATTTGTTGATTTTTATGTATTTGTTCATCAATTCATCCCTTGAATCTGCCACAACTGTAAAACCGGCAATCCGGTCGCCGCTGTTTGTGACAGTTCCCAATTTTGAGCCTTTCCCCTGAAAGATATAGTAGTCTAATATGCTCCCATCCTTCTTAAGCTCTTCAAGCCCCTCCGTATGGTCATAGATGCCGGGATAGCAGTATATATACTCATCCAACATATATTTCCATTTGGACTCGCGAACCTGAATATGGGGTTTCCTTCCCAATGTCAAATCAATAACGGCCTCTATCACATCTACACCTGTCTTTCTCCAAACGGACAAATGCTTTACGCCGCCCCCGGTCCGCACAGAGAATTCAATAACATACACATTATTTCCGTCTGTCAACATTTGAATAAGCATAGGCGCGTTTTTGACTCCGAATATATCCGCTATCCTCTGTGTTGTTTCACGGATTTTGTTTTTCAGCTTTTCGGCTATTTTTACAATATGCCATGTGCGGAAGATAATAAACATATCTTTATCGTCTGTTTTTTCACTGACCGTAATATCAAGAATAATCGCTTTTCCGTTTTCCACATAGGCATCAATGCTCAATTCTTTGCCCGCCAGAAATTCTTCTACAATCACCTTCCGGGTTCTGCTCAGCTGTTGTGCCTCCTCAAAGGCTGCCGCCAACTCTGCGGCATTCGCAACCTTCTTTACCCCTTTGGAGCTGTTACAATCCACGGGCTTTATGATCACGGGATAGTCCCACCCGGAAATCATGTCCATATCCGGTTGTTCCATGACTGCATATTTTGCGGTCGGAACGTTATGCTTTGCAAAAGCTTCTTTCATATACGCTTTATTGGTTGCTCTTCTGGCCGTCTCATAGTCCAGATAGCAAGGCAGGCTCAGTTCCTCTGAAACCTGGGCTACTGTCAGCAATGCCTGGTCCGTACACACTGTGATCAAAAAATCAACCTTTTGGGTTTTTACGAGAGCACGGATCGCATCCACATTCAATGTTGAAACCTGATAAAATTCATCCGCATGCTCTCTCGCCACAGGATCTTCCTTATAATCCGCCAGTGCTGTGGTGATCCCTCTCTTTTTCAGTTTTTTAATCAATTCAATCTGTGGCAGCCCTCCTGCCAACACCAACGCTTTCATCACAATATGCCTTTCTATCCGTTCTATACAATTCCCTTAGTCACCATATCCCTCGCAAAATCCTTTCTTGTATAGTGGTATTTTTCTTCCAGGCATTTCTGCACATCCAAATCAAATATTTCATGAAAATAGTAAAATGCACTGTGCCGGACTGTTTTGTCTGTGTGGTTTAGCATCAGAAAATATTTCTCACATTTTATTTCCGTTTCCGTCTCAGCCTGCGTGTGGATCATCAAATCATGAAATGCCTCTTTAAAAAATCCCGTTTCCATATTGCGGATAACCCATAACCAGTTACAGCCTTTCTCTATGACATCCCGCCTGACATTCTCCAGCGTTCTTGCGCTGGTATTCTGCTGCCCCTCCCTTTTATATCTGCGCATCTTAACCAGAACCTTGGGGATAATATGGATAGATGTATATTGTATCATTCCAACCCATTTGAAGAAATCCGGCAGCTGCCTGCAGGCATAGCCATATTTCTGGGGAGCCATACTGATTTCACGCCTGCAGAGCGAGGAAGGATTGCAAAGGGCATTTCCCTTCTCCCAGAAATAGCGCATCCATTCCGGGCTGCTTCTGTTGGGTTGAATAAATATCAAATAATCCAAATCCTCTTCCAAGGCTTCATTTGTATTATGGCTCCAGGTCAAACAGACACCACACTCTTCATGTTTCTCCATATAGGCCACCTGTAACGCCAGCTTATCCTTTTCCCATACATCGTCTGAGTTCATCAGGGCAATGTATTTTCCCCTTGCGTATTGATAAAAGGAGCTGGTCCGGCCACCTGCATTTTCCGTAAAATAAAACTCCTTGGTAAAATAGGAAGAATATTTTTTCATTACTGCCGCTGTCTGATCCGTAGAGCCGTCGTCAATGGCAATGATTTCAATATTTTTATAGGATTGGTTAATGACGCTCTCTATCGCCTCCGCCACAAACTGTTCATGGTTATAGCAGGGCAGCATCACACTCACCAGCGGGCCCTCTCTGCAAAGGCGCTCATCTATCACGACTTTCTCGGCCAGATTTAAAGATACTTCCTTGGATTTCGTCAGGATGTAAAGGGTGCTGGTGTCCGTCAGCCCACACTGGGTAAAGAATCCTTCCCCAAAATACTCCTTCCCCAGGCTATGGACATAAAACTGCTCTTCCAGCCTTTGCAGCAGGCCCTTCTTATCATAGCTCCTGCAGTGATCCCCCTGCCCGAAGCGCCTCCAGTTCTCGGCCTCGGTCAGTCCCCACTCCTCGTCAATGCCCGAAGCATTCAGGTTGATGGGAACCAGAAACAGGATCTTGCCGTCCGGCTTCAGGATACGCCTTAACTCCCCCAGCGCCTTTCGGTCATCCCGCACATGTTCCAGGACATGGGAGCAGATTATCACGTCATAGGTCTCGTCCGTAACCATATGCATGTCCATAATATCTGATTGGAAGGACACATTCTCCATATACAGATCCGTTGTGTCATATGCTATATGGGGGCACTTTAAATAGACCCATCCTGATATGGGAGCCGCCGGCGCGATCTGCAGCAGCTTCAATCCCTCAGGACTCTGCTGCAGCCCTTCTTTGTCCAAAAAAGAGATCATTAGCCGGTCCCTGTCGCTTGCTCCACAGTACGGGCACTGATATTCTTCTTTATTGAGTGTCTCACTCCGGGACACTGTGGTCACATGGTACAGCCTCTTTGATTCCTTATAGTGTTCCGGCAGCGGGAGGTATAATACCTCATGGTTACAGACGGGACACCTCTTAATACGCATCCTGTAATTTCTCTGCAGGTCGTCCATGCACTCTACAAACAGTCCCAGAGAAGAAAGCATCTCCCCCGCATTGGCCGACAGGAATCCGGCGTCCCCACATTGCATACAAAACGCACCAAACGCAGAGAAGAATTCATCGTACCGTTCATATACCTGCGGGGGAACCACTCCCTCCACCATGTCAAGCATGATAGTCAGGACATATAAATCCTGCGCGATATCCCCATGTCCTGCCTTCCCGCCGCCCAGAGCCTCCAGCAGGTCCTGCCCTTTCCGCCTGGCCCGGTCCATCGTGTCAAGAACTTCTTCCATCGCCATCTTCCATATGATCTGGCTGCGCAATGTCAGTTCATGCCGCTGTATCACTGCTTTTTCCTGTACTGTAAGTTCCGCCAGAAACAACATATCATCCACGCCAAGAGGAAGCCCGTACATCTTCCTTCGGAACAGAAAGGCTGCCCTGGTATACTTATCCTGCATATCCGGGACACTGTCGCCTGAACGGAAAAACAGACTATACTTCCCCGTCTCCCATATCTCCAAAAGATTCCAGATAAAGACAAGCCTCTTATTCAGCCTGACCCCGCCGTCAATGACCTCACACATGAGCCGGGATGCCGCGTCCATCTCCCCAGCGTTTATCAGGATCTCCACCTGGCCGGCAATCCGGCCCGTCAGCTGAATTCCACCCTGATCCGCCATCTCGATATTTTCCACGGCAGCCCCATTTGGGAAGAAATCCTGATATTCCTTCAAATAGATGGACAGGTCATCCTTCCATCCACTCAATTCACTGACGCCATTGGCATGTAGGCACCAGGGGGATTCCTGTCTGGGAACTACACATAAATATCCCTTCCTTCTATACTCAAGACAGATAGATCTATCATAAAAATGCCAGCCGGTAAAGAGATCTTCTCGCCATGGGACATCGTATCTAGTGATTAGGAGCATACCGTCCAGGCAGTCTACCGCATGGTATTCCTCCGCAAACTCCCCCGGGTTAAGCGGCAGCTGCGAAATTCCCGTACACGCAATCACCTTGCCCCAACTCCAACTTCCATGGGAAAAACGCTGCTCTTTCACATCGTCATTGCCCACCATCCCGATGACGCCGATCCTGTCATCCGAGCGGAAGACCGCATCAATATCCTCAATAAAATGCCGGTTTATAATAAAGACGTCCTGATGCAGGTACACCTTGTAGTCCGCCTCTGAACTGTTCCTCCCCAGTTCATATCCCTCCGCCATGCCGGAGGCATCCGTGATACCGATTATCCCGATCTCTACATTATTCGGAATAATTAAGTTTTCAATGTATTTCACACACTCAGAGTACCATAATTCGGAGTT
>CAMWSA010000259.1 GCA_947176785.1 uncultured Lachnospiraceae bacterium | reverse complement strand
GGCCAGCACCCCGGCGGCATCATCGTACTGCCCATGGGCCAGGATATTAACTCCTTTACCCCGGTGCAGCATCCCGCCAACGATATGACCACGGATATCATTACCACTCATTTTGATTATCACTCCATCGACCACAACCTGCTGAAGCTGGACATTCTGGGACACGATGATCCCACCATGATTCGTATGCTGCAGGACCTGACGGGGATTGACCCCACCAAGATCCCGCTGGATGACAAGGGGGTTATGAGCCTGTTCCAGAAACCCGACGCCCTGGGCATCACCCCGGAGCAGATCAGCGGCTGTCCGGTGGGTTCCCTGGGCATCCCGGAGTTTGGCACGGATTTCGTGATTCAGATGCTGCTGGACACCAAGCCCCAGCAGCTTTCCGACCTGATCCGCATCTCCGGCCTGGGCCACGGCACGGACGTGTGGCTCGGCAATGCCCAGACATTGATTTTGGAGGGCAAGGCCACCATATCCACCGCCATCTGCTGCCGTGACGATATCATGATCTATCTGATTAATCAGGGCGTGGAGAGTTCCCTGTCCTTCACCATCATGGAGAGCGTGCGTAAGGGCAAGGGCCTGAAGGACGACTGGATCGCGGCTATGAAGGAGAAGGATGTGCCGGACTGGTATATCTGGTCCTGTAAGAAGATCAAATACATGTTCCCCAAGGCCCATGCGGCGGCCTATGTGATGATGGCCTGGAGGATCGCCTACTGCAAGATCAATTATCCTCTGGCTTACTACGCGGCGTTTTTCAGTATCCGTGCCAAGGCGTTTTCCTATGAACTTATGTGTCAAGGGCAGAAGCACCTGGAGAACATTATGGCGGATTACCAAAGGAGGTCGGATTCCCTGTCCAACAAGGAAGAACTGGCCTACGGGGATATGAAGATCGTGCAGGAGATGTACGCCAGGGGCTTTGAGTTTGTGCCCATTGATATTTTCAGCGCCCAGTCCCGTTCTTTCCAGATCGTGGACGGCAAGCTGATGCCCTCTTTGAACAGTATTGACGGTCTGGGGGAGAAGGCGGCGGATGCCATCGTGGAGGCCGCCAAGGACGGGCCGTTCCTGTCCAAGGACGACTTCCGGGAGCGGTGCAAGGTGTCCAAGACCATTGTGGACCTGATGGCGGACTTAGGGCTTCTGGGCAGTCTGCCGGAGTCCAACCAGATCAGTCTGTTTGATTTTGTGTAGGGATTTGTCTGGGAAATGACGGAAGGGGATATCGGATTTCCTTGAAAAGAGAGGGTAAATCAGCTATAATGAATGGAAAATAAAGAATGTTGGTGCATGACCTGGTTTACACGCTGTTGTTCAATGGGAACGCCCATTTTAATCCTCATGCATATCGGAAGTTTGGATGTTGCAAATCCATTACTGATTGACGCAATATCACAGGCTCATATGGGAAGAAAAACGGTAGGGATAACAGTAATGTTATAGGGGATCAGAATATGGATTTGATGAAAGAGTTTTTGGAATGTCTTAGCAATATTGATTACGATATATTTGATGAAGATTACCTGAATGAGTTGCTTGATCGTAGAGACAGCGCTTCATTTGACGATGAATGGTGTCGAGTTGGTGAAGAAATAGAAGCATTGAAAAATCATCAAAACTATACAGATGAAAATGAAAAAGAACAAAACAAAATTAGAGAAAAGGCATTCATGATAGTTGAAGAAAATACGGAGAGTGAACTTTCGGATTATGTTTCTGATGATTTTGGACTGATTTATGACAGCCTTGTATTAAGCTATAAAGATGAATGGCTAAATAAACTTATTGCGGCATATAAAAACCAAAAAATTCCTGCCGGAGAACTGTGATGTATAATTACAGTTCATGGAGATGCTTCTTTTCCAAAGGGTAAATTATGAGTTGAAGTGGGAAGGTGCTGCATGGGAGCCAATTTGGTTTTCGGAGCATGGGATCAGCTATGACAAGGTTATCTGTATAATTGCTGTTAAGAGAGATTTTTTAATAGGGCATATGATGAGTAATAAAGGGGGGCGGTATGGGAATCTATTTAAATCCGGGAAATGATGGTTTCAGGAGAGCGATTCGTTCTGAGATTTATGTAGATAAAACAGGATTGATTGCGCGTACAAATAAATATTTAGACACAGAACAACAATTCATATGTGTCAGCCGACCCCGGCGTTTCGGGAAATCCATGGCGCTTAATATGCTTGCTGCCTATTACAGCTGTGGCTGTGATTCCAGGGAACTCTTTACAGGTTTGAAAATAGAAAGAGATCAGGCTTTCGAGGAACATTTAAACCAGTATAATGTGATCGCTCTGAACATGCAGCAGTTTTTGATTCGGGCAAAAAAGCAAGCCGTAACAGATTATCTTGAACAAGTGGTCATTAGAGAACTCTGCGAAGCATATGGGGAGCTGTTTTCGGAGCAGGAAACAATTCTTGCCGCCGCGTTAGAGAAGATCTATGCACAAACGAATAAAAAGTTCATATTCCTGATTGACGAGTGGGACTGCGTGATGCGGGAGCGGCAGGAATCGGAGGATTTGCAGAAGATGTACCTCGATTTTTTGCAGAATCTCTTGAAAGACCAGCCCTATGTGGCCCTTGCCTACATGACAGGCATTCTTCCTGTAAAAAAATACGGGCAGCACTCGGCGCTGAATATGTTCTGGGAATTTTCCATGATAGATCAGGGATTTTTTGAGGAATATACGGGTTTTACGGAGACGGAAGTGGCGGCCTTGTGTGAGCGGTATGACATGGATTTCAAGGAGACAGGCAGCTGGTATGACGGATATCAGCTTACCAGGTTCCCGCATGTTTATAATCCCAAATCCGTGGTGGAAGCCATGCACCGTCACAGATTTTCCAATTATTGGGCCTCCACGGAGACCTACGACGCCTTGAAGATTTACATGGATATGGATTTCGACGGACTGCGGGGGGACATTGTGCAGATGCTGGGCGGGGAACGCGTCAAGGTCAACACATCCGGTTTTCAGAATGATATGCGCAATTTCAGGACGAAAGACGACGTACTGACACTGTTGATCCACCTGGGGTATCTGGGATATGATACCGAGACCAAAGAAGCCTTTATCCCCAACAGAGAAATCATCGAGGAGTTTGAAAACGCCATGAGCGTGGGCGGGTGGTCGGAGGTTATGCGCATTCTGCAGGCATCAGAGAAACTGCTGGAAGATACCCTGCGCTGTGATGGGGAAAGCGTTGCGGCGGGGCTTGACAGGGCCCACACAGAGGTGGCTTCCATTTTGACATACAATGACGAAAATTCCCTGGGATGTGCCATCGGTCTGGCGTATTACAGTGCGAGAAAGGATTACAAAATTATCCGGGAACTGCCCACGGGCCGCGGTTTTGCAGATGTTGTATTTCTGCCGCTGCCCACCACCGGAAAGCCTGCAATTGTTATCGAACTGAAAGTAAATCAGCCTGCCGATACCGCACTTTCGCAGATCAAGGACCGGCGGTATACCCAGGCATTGGAAGGTTATGCGGGAGAAATCCTGTTAGTCGGGATAAGTTATGATAGGGATAATGAAAATAAAACGCACAGTTGTGTGATAGAAAAAATGGTGGTTGGAGAGATCGGTTGAATACATTGCATATGCGCCAAAGCGCACAGACGGGTATAAAAATGAATATTGAACTTGTGAGATTAACGGATGAATATAAGGAACAGCTATTTGATATGCTGACAGAATGGAAAAACGATATTATAGTGAATCACACAGATATGTCTCCATGGAAGATATGGGCAAATGATTTTCATGATTTTAATTATTACCTGAAAAATCTAGATACAAAGGAAGGAACTAAAAAAGGCTGGGTACCTGATACAACTTTATTTTGCCTCGACAAAGACAGAAACATTTTTGTAGGCGCTGTTAATATCCGCCACTATTTAAATGATGAACTGTTAAAAACGGGTGGTCATATAGGCGATGGAATCCGGCCCGGCGAAAGAAGAAAAGGATATGCGACAGCAATGATTGCCCTGGCATTAGAAGAGTGTAAAAAACTCGGGATCCACAAGGTCCTGATGTGTTGCAATAAAAATAACATTGGTTCGGCGAAATCAATCATCAAAAATGGCGGGGTATTGGAAAATGAAGTTGAAGAAGATGGACATATTGAGCAGCGTTATTGGATTCAGTTATAGTGTATGATTTGAAAGGAACGCAATGGCTATAAAGACGAATGGCTTTATAAACTTATTGCGGCATATAAGGACAAAAAAATCCCTGCCGGAGAACTGTGAGGTAAAATTACGGTTCATTAGAGATATTTCTTTTCCAAAGGGTGGAAGGAGGGCCTTTATGATGCGTTTTCAGAGGTAAGTCAGTAAAATAAAATGAGAATTGGGGGATGCAATCATGCAGACGATTGTTATTGTGTTGAATCCAGCAAAGCTTGAAAATCCGGATCTGGATTTGCGCTATTGCATTGCGGACCGCGTTGAAGAGGTTTCTAATGGCACCATACAGGACAACGGATATGACTATATAGATGCCGAAGAGGGACAACCTGGTCCACTCATGGGCATTTGGCTGAAAACAGAATCGGCAAATCTAATCGGTGGTGAGATAGATGAAAAGGTCATGTATGGTTTGCGGCAAAAGCGGTACTGTGAAAGGACAGGGCTATGAGTTTTGATTTAATAGTTTTTGAAAAAGGGAAAATTCCGGTCAATCATTCAGAATTTATAAATTGGTACGAACAGAAAATGGAAGAGGGGAATGTACAGGATATTTCCTGCGTGTCAGAAAAGCTGCAATATTTTTTCCATTCAGTGCGGCATATTTTTCCGCCTATGAATGGATCGTTTGCCCCTGATGATAAGGAATTATCAGAGAATCCGTCCATGGGGAAATACCTGTGTGATTACGGCATTGCAGAGGATATGATCTATCTTTCTTTCGCATATTCCGTATCAGAGTTTGCTTATGATACTGTTAAGCGGGCCGCTTATTTCGCAGGTGTTGGCTTTTTTTATCCCAGCGATGACAGCAGCGTACCGATTCTTTTTGAAAGCCGCTGCCCCATGCTGCTGGAGGGAGAGTGGTTTCGCCCCATCGAAATAGATTATTTTGATCATATTCAAGAGAAATTGAATAGTATGACTGTAAAAAACCGCAGTTATCTATATGTGACAGACCAAGTGGGAAATTATATCCAGATAGGCGGATATGGTGGTTCCTTTACCGTGGAAAAGAGAATTTATTCCGGGCCTGCTGCTTACGTTCATGCAAAAGCAGAATATTCTGACAAGGATATTTTGGAGAAAACGGGCGAGGTGATAATTGCGGGAAACCGTGTAAAAGTGAAGCAGAATCAGATACTGCCTAAAGCTATGGCGGAACAACTATTTCAAGATTTTTTCCAGGACGTAGAGACAGTTGATTCGATTAGATGGGTGGAGATGGAGATGTAACGAGTTATGTATAAGCCTAGTCACAAATATTTTGTCAGGACACAGGTTGGATAAAAAATGCGTATTCAACCATTGATTTGTGTGTGCCGCAACGCACGGATGGGTAAAAATATGAAAAGCTTTAATGATGAGTATGTGCTGCTTGCCAGCATGTATCGGGATGGGTATTTCCCGGATTTTTTGGTTGATAAAGTAAGGGAACAGGTGCTGAATGTTGTTGCATTTTTGGAAACCGGGGAAAAGAATCTGAAAAAGATACAGAAAAAATTTGACGAGATGACGTTGGCAATCAATGACTTAGAGGAAGAATTTGAAGAAAATGGCAGCGAATTGGAAACGGTCGCAAGAG